>JAVBSD010000434.1:0-7010 GCA_031547325.1 Victivallaceae bacterium
CGGGGCGTGCAATCCGGGTCGAGGACCCGGTCGAGGGTCAGGGCGACGCTGAACGGTTTGCCCTTGACGCTCACCCGGCCGAAGATTTTGTCGTCGCGCAGTCCGGCGAAAAATTCGCGCTTGAAGCGTTCGCCGGAGTGGGTGGAATATTCGGTCGCGGCCACCGAAGTCGCCAGATCGAGTTCGCGGCGGTAATCCTCCTGGACCGGCTGCTGGTCGAACTCGAGGTAGAGATCGCCGGCCGGGAGGTAGCTGTTGAAGCGATAGTGGAGCGGTTCGCCGGAATAATACCCATGCGACAGCTCGGTGGCGAGGCGGTAATCGCCGGCGCGCAGGGCGGCGCGAATCTCTTCGAGATGTTGTGCCGACGGGACGACATCGCGGTCGGAGTAGCGGGTCTGCCACAGTTGTTCATGGTTGAGGGCGACACGTTCGCATTGTTCGCCGCCGTCGAGCATCGCCGCCAGGCGGCCGTTGCCGATCGGCAGCGAAGCGTTCCAGCGCGGCGCCGGAGCGCGGAAAAAAAGTTTCGAGTTCATTCTGCTCCTTTTATTTGCCAATTATTGCCGATTCGATTATATTATACCACAGTTCTACTTGAAACAACATGGCGATTCTTGCAAAATCATGGAACTTTTTGTCAAAGTGCGCGGTTTCTCCTTCGCCGCGGAATCGGGGTTGCCGGCGCGGGTGGTCCACGCCAGTTGCATCCGCGCCAACGACCGTCAGCGCGCCGAGCCCAGAAGTTTCCCGTGGTGGACCATCGACTGCATGAAAGCGGGGACGCCGGGACTCAAGACGGTGATCGGCATCGGCTCGTGGCAGAGGACGCCCGGCTGGATCCATCTGCATCGTCCCGGCGTGGCTTTCGCCGACGACAACAGCCGGGAAACCGAGGTTCACGACGGCGCGTACATCCACTTCACCGGCGGCGAACTGCTCGGCCTCGACCGCCTGTCCGGCCCCGAAGGCTTCGCCGCCATTTACGATCCGCAAATGGAGGTCCACCGCCGGCTGACCCGGATGGCGCTGACCGGCGAAGCCCGCGGCAACGCCGGACTGCTGGCGGTCACCGCCATGCTCTACGACCTGGCCGACCACCTGTTGACCCACTCCGTGCATCGCGGGGGTTTCGAATGGCGCCTGGAAATGACGCCGTGCCCCTCCGGCGATTTCGGCGACCGGCTGCGCGATTACTTCGAGCGGCACTACCGCCGGGCGCTGCGCCTCGAAGAGATCGCCCGCGCCATGCAAGTCAGCATATCCACCCTGTCGCACCGCTGCCGCCGGGAAACCGGCATGGGGCCCAAGGCGCTCCTGACCGCGATCCGCATCGAACAGAGCAAACCCCTGATCGCCAGCGGCCTGCCGCTGAAACGGGTCGCCGGCAGCGTCGGCTTCGGCGACGACGAATTCCACTTCTCCCGGGTCTTCAAGCGAGTCACCGGCATGCCGCCTGCCGAATACCGCCGCCTCCGGGATTCCTGACCAAAGGTGTCCGTCCTCCCGCCAACCTGTATGCTCGAAGCTCCTCCAGCTTCAAAAACAACATTACCTTATATCCGGTAATACGTTATAGATCATTTTCCAGTTGCTCCCGTCAGATTCCGGCCAAAGATTTCCCTCCCGCTATTGACTTTGCGGACATTTTTCGGTATAATTACAAAAAACCGTACAAGTTATGAGCATCTTGGAATAAGGATTGAACATGATGGATGCCGCGAAATCGTTTCCGGCGGAGGACGCTCCGAAGTACCTGGCCATCAAACAACGCCTGATCGACGAAATTCGGGGCGGTCGGCTGCACGACGGGCAGAGCCTGCCGGGCGAAAAGGCCCTGTCGCTTCACTATTCGGCCAGCCGCAGCACCATTCGCAACGCGCTGCGCGAACTGCGCGCCGCCGGCCTCCTGGAAACCTCCAAAGGCCGCCGCAGCGTGGTCCGCGATCTCTCCGCCCGGCGGCGCAACCGGCGTTTTCTGTGGTTCGGCCGCCGGCCCGAACACCACGACGAACCGGCCCGCGCCCCGATCTACGACGCGCTGCTGCGGCTGGCCGAGGCCGACCGTACCACCCTCACCTACTGGATGATGCGAGGAGAAAACGACGACCGCTGGCTGGCCGAACACCTCCACGAATACGACGGCATCGTCGTCGCCGACATCGGCGCCACCGAACTGATGCCGGAGCTGGCGCGCAAGCTCCGCGGCTTCGGCAACTCGGTTTGCACCCAGGAGCGCGGCGACAATCTGGCGCGCTGCGTCTGCCACACCGACGATTACCGCCTGGGCCGGATGGCCGCCGAATTTCTCTTCGGACAGGGTTTCGCCCGCATCGCCATGCTCTGCGTCTCCTCCGGGTTGCGGACCCTATCGATGGCGCAAGCGTGCAATCACCGTTTCAACGGCTTCATGGACGCATGTCTGGTCCTGGGACGGGGACGGCAATACTTTCCGACGGTATTTTCCAGCGCCGAAACCGACGTCACCGACCCGGCGCCGCTCCTGGAATCGCTCAAGCTCAGGGAAAATCGAATCCAGGTCCTGTGGGTCATGAGCGACGCCTACGCGCTCAAATGCATCGAAACGCTGTCAAAAATGGGCTTCCGCATCCCGGAGGATATTTCGGTCCTGGGCTGCGACGGCATCGACTCCGGCGCGGCCGCACCCGTCCCGCTGACCACCATCGGCCACCCGCATCAGGGCATCGCCGAACGCATCTACCGCCTCCTGCTCGACGGCATCGGCCGGGAAATTCCCTCCGAAGTCATTTCGATCCCGCCGGAACTGATCATTCGCAAATCGGTCAAAATAGCATCCAGCAACCCAATCGAAAGGTAAGACGATGAAAAAACGCCACTTCACCCTCATTGAACTCCTGGTCGTGATCGCCATTATCGCAATTTTGGCGTCGATGCTGCTGCCGGCGTTGTCCAAGGCGCGGGCGGCGGCGCAGCAGGCCAAATGCATCTCCAACGTCAAACAACTGGGACTCGGCATCGTCATGTACGCCAACGATTACGACGATTACTTCGGCTACAGCTACTTCACCGGCTCCGGCAATTACAACTGGAACCAGGCGCTGAACAGCTACGTTTCGACCGCGTTGCCCTCCGGCTTCGTGACCAACCGCGACTGGCGGGTGCCGTACGCGGTGAGTCCGGCTTCGCCTTATTATTGTCCGGCCACCTTCGCCGCGGCAGAGGTGGCCACCTGGGGACCGGTCAACGGCATCTCCTACTGGATCAACGCCTATATGCTGTGCAACGGCTCCGCCGCCACCTCGATCGGCGGCGAAGCCCTGATGCGGATGGGATCGGTCACCAAACCGAGCACCAAAACCCTGCTGGCCGAGGCCAACGGCTACGCCAACGGCATGTACGACCGCAACGCCTACCAGAACAATAGCCTCATCGGCACCGAGTCGGTCGGTTACCCGCATGGCGGGACCCAAAAAACCGCCGCCGGCCGCGGCACCTTCGGCTTCGTCGACGGCCATGTCGAAGGCGCCCTGCGCCAGACGGACATCGAAATCATCGCCAACATCTGGCCTTTCTGAGCCCGCCATGAAACTGTTCTGGATCATCAGTTGTGCGCTTTCGGGCGTTGTCGCCGCCGGGCCCATGCTCTTTGAAAACGGTTCCAGCGATTACGTGATCGCGGTCGCGCCCGATGCTCCCCTCCCCGAACGCCACGCCGCGGAGGAGTTGCAAAAGTACATTGAATTATGTTCGGGAGCGACGCTCCCCCTGGTCGACGCGGCGAACGGCCGTCCGGCGCTCCTGGTCGGCCGCGGCCCCGCCGTCGAAGCGCTGCTGCCGGAATTGAACTGGAAAGAACTGAGCCCGGATGAGGTCGTTCTCAAAAAAGTCGGCGGCGACCTGGTGATTTCGGGAGGACGCCCGCGCGGCGTCATGTACGCGGCGGACATCTTCATCGAGGAGGCTTTGGGGGTGCGCTGGTGGACGCCCGACGCCACCCATATCCCGCAGCTCGCCCGCTTCGAGCTCCCGGAGCTCGATTACCGTTACCGGCCGCCCTTCGCCAGCCGCGACGCCTACTACCGCAACGCGGTCTTCCACCCGCTCTTCGCCACCAAGCTGAAGATGAACGGACACATGCAGCGCATTCCCGACGAGCTCGGCGGCAACATCAAATTCCTCGGCTGGTGCCACACCTTCGGGCAGTTGATTCCGGCGGAACGCTATTTCGAAGAACATCCGGAGTGGTTTTCCCTGGTCGCCGGGAAACGGGTTCCCAACGGTCAACTGTGCCTGACCAATCCCGAGATGACCGCCGAGCTGATCCGCAACGCCGGCCAGTGGCTGGTCGACAATCCGGGGCAGCTCCTGATTTCGATTTCCCAGAACGACTGCGGCATGGCGTGCGGCTGCCCCGGCTGCGCCGCCTTCGTCGCCGCCAACGGCAACCAGAGCGATCTGCTGATCGATTTCGTCAACCGGGTCGCGGCGGAGCTCGAAGCCACCCACCCCGGCGTCACCGTCGAAACCCTGGCCTACCAATACACCGTCGCCGTTCCCAAAACCCTCCGGCCGCGCGCCAATGTCCTGATCCGGCTGTGCACCATCAACGCCAATCAGGCCGAACCGCTGGACGGCCCGGCAAACGCCAAGTTCCGCGACCTGTTCGCCGCCTGGAGCGGCGTCGCCGGACAGCTGGCGGTGTGGAATTACCTGGCCAATTTCAGCAACTACCTGTCGCCGCAGCCGAATTGGCGGAATCTCGCCGCCGACCTGCGGACCATGGCCGCGCACCGCACGATCGCGGTCTTCGAGCAGGGCGACGCCGACTCCGCCTGGGGCGGCGACCTCAACGACCTGCGTACCTGGCTGCTCGGCAAGCTGATGTGGAATCCGGCGCTGGATCAAACCCTTCTCATGGAGGAATTCATCGCCGGCTATTACGGGGACGCCGCGCCGTATGTGCGCCGCTACCTCGGCCTCGTCCTCGACGAGCTCTACGCCAATCCCAAGCCGGCGCTGGACTGCTACCTCCAGGACACCGGCGGCTGGCTGTCGCTCGCCGGACTGCTGGAGATGCGCCGGAACGTCGCCGAAGGCGTCGAACGCTTCGCCGCCGATCCGGTTCTGTCCGACCGTCTCGGGCGCATTGCGCTGATGCTCGACTTCACCTTGCTCAACCGCTTCGAAGTCACCCGGTACAGCAAGGACGCCGCGGCCTGGGCGCTGCTGGCGGACATCGACCTCGACGCCTTGCTCGACCGCACCTTCGCCAGGGGCCGGGAGCTGCCAATCCATTCCTACCGCGAAGGCGGCCTGCTGAGCGCGCTGGAGCAGCTGCTGCGCAACCGGGTCGGGCGGCCCGAGGCGACCGCGACTCCGGAAATCTGCCGCGGCGTTCCCGACCGGGACTGGGTGGCGATTCCCTTTGAAAACGCGGTGCTCTTCGGAGATTTCCTCGCCGAAGACCCGGCCGCCAACGGCGGCAAGGCGCTCCGGATGCGCAACGACTTCTATAGCTGGCTGGTTCAGTTGTACATCCCGCGTTTCGCCGACGGGCGGCCGCGCGATTTTTATTTGCGCTGCCGCGCGTCAGGGCAGCCCCACGACGGCGACGCATTCGAAACCGGGTTGTACGACACCGCTTCGACGCGGGGCGTCTTCACCTTCCGGGGGAAATCCGCCTCGATCTTCGGCGACCGTTACGTTTACGTCAAGATCGGTTCCGCCGTGCCGGGCGGCAGCAGCTACGTCTTCATCACGCCGATCATGAACCCGGCCGCCGAACAATATTTGTGGGTCGACGACCTGGTCCTGATCGCCCGTTGATCATTCACGGGTGTTGACGAAGCTGAGAATCGAGTCGATCATCTCCTTGAGCGTCATACGCAGACGTTCAAGGAGGTGCGGCCTGGGGATGGAAGCTTCGCCGAGCGCCGGATTCTGGTCCTTGCTGTCGCGGACGGTGAAGATTTCCTGAAACTCGTCGCGGTCCAGCCATAGGCCGCCGCAGTCGCGACAGTAGTCGATTTTGACGTAGGTCCCCGGATAGTTGCCGTTGATCATCGGTTCGCGGCACACCGGGCAGAGCACCGTGTACATCGGGGGCCCCAGCGGCATTTCCCTGAAGTCGGCGGCGAGGTCGCCGAGCAGCGATTCGAGCTCGCCGCCGTCGAACCACATGCCGTCGCATTCCGGGCAGTGGTCGATTTCGACGTCGCAGCCTTCGACCAGCTTCTTGCCCAGGATGACGTTGCGGCAGCGCGGACACTTGCGTTCCAGATATGCGGTCAGTCCCATCCGCCGAACCTCCCGTAGCGCGAATGACGCGTCCCGCTGACCAGGGCCAGAATAATCAGCCGGACGACGCCCCAGAGCAGCGCCAGCGCCAGCCCGATCGGAATCCACCCCCAGCCGTTCAGCCCGCGTTTGACCAGGCTGTAAACCGCCAGCGCGGCCGCCGACAGCGCAAACGCCGTCCACCCCAGCCACGGCACGCCGGCCAGCCAGGCGGTCAGAAAAAATATTCCCGAAATCCCCGCCACCGCCAGCCAGACCAGTCCGATGACCTTCAAGCTCCAGATCGGCACCTCTCTTTTAATCATGACGGAACCTCCTCGCTCCGGCCGCGAGCCACGCCGCCGGTCCGGCTGACATTCGTTCCCCGAGTCGCCGCAGGTCGCCGCGATCGGCCATCAGCGATGCGGCCAGCTTGATTTCGCCGCCGTACCCCCTGCCCTTCAGGTAGTCGAGCAGGATTTTTCTGGCCAATTTGCAGCCGCCCTCCTCGCCGTAATAATCGATCATCGCTTCGACGTGTCCGACCGCCAGGGCGGTGAATTCCTCCACCGCCGGCGGCCGGAAATTTCCGGGATCGCGCAATTCGGCGAAGAGCCACGGGTTGCCCATGGCGCCGCGCGCCAGCATCACCCGGTTGCAGCCGCTTTCGCGGCGCATCTGGTCATACGAAGCGCAATCGAGGACTCCGCCGTTGGCGATCACCGGAATCTTCACCGCGTCGCGGACCGCCC
>JAVBSD010000490.1:0-5886 GCA_031547325.1 Victivallaceae bacterium
CGGAGAAAAATTCCCGGGCGATCCCGGCGACTTTGGTGGTGCGCCAATCGGTGCGCCGGATGGAACGGCACATACATTAGGGAGGTTGTGAGTGAATTTGATGCTGAAAATTTTCATCGCCGGCATGCTGGCGGCGACAGCGGTCAACGCGGGAGCCGATGATTTCGCGCTCCGTCCGTCCAAGGTCGTCCAGGTGGAGCTCAACGGCGAGAATCCCACCCTGGTCGATCCGGCGCAGGGCATGCTGATCAGCATGGCGAATTACCGGCTGAATCGGATTTTGCTCGACTTCGATTGGTCAGCGGTGGCTCCGGAACGCTACGCCGATCTGGAGAAGGCGCTGCTGGTCGTGGATTTCACCGCCGTCGAAAATCCCGCCGCCGTGCCGGTCATGGTCGGCGCGATGACTTGCGGCTGGCGCGATTTCGCCGGGACGCTGCGCTTCGGCGGCGATCCGTGGCCCAAGCGCGGCGTTCACGAGACATCCGGAAAGCCGGGGCGCTGGGACGGCGGGTTGATGGAATTCGGATACGGCGTCGTTGCGGAGCAGCCGGCCGTTGCGCCCGGCCGGGTCGCGTTCGACCTGACCGACGCGGTCAACGACTGGCTGTACACCGGCAAGGACAACTACGGGTTAATCCTGCGCGTCGGCGGCCAGCACCTGACCGGCATCAACAATCAGGGCAATTGGAAGCTGGAGTTCCCGGTCGACAAGGTCCGCCTCGAATTGACCTTCGCCGGCGTCGCCCCGACTCCGGCCGACCGGGAGGCGCGGACCTTGAAGAGCTTCCCGTCGGCTTTGCTGGCGCCGGTCAAGGACCCGTATATCTTCCTCTTTTACAACTGGAACCGCGGCATCAACGAGAAATTCTGGCCCCACTTCAGCGTCTTCAACACCGACGGCATCTTCGATTACCCGGAGCTGGCGCAGCGCGGCATCCTGCCTCTGACCTGCCGCACCGGCCCGCAGGCCGACTGGATGCACGACGAAGCCGGTTTCTACCAAGGCTACCGCGACGTCCGCCACGGCGTCACCATCGACGAATGGCAGTCGGTCGACGACACCAAAAAACGCGACGCCGACTTCGACCGCGACACCCCGATGGGGCGCAAGCTGGTCGGCGCCGTCGACGCGCTGAAACGGATCAAGCGGGAACGGCCCGACTGCTTCATCGGCGTCTACTGGCGCGGTGAAGTTTCGATGCAGCCGCTGGCCGAAGCCGGACTGCCCGACCTGGTGATCTGTGAGGGCTACACCCGGCTGCCGCGCTTCCCGCAGTGGGAAATCGGCAACGCCGAGGGGATCTTCCACTTCGAACTGGCCAAGGCCGACGGCTATTATCCGCAGGCGATCAACCTCCACGGCACCGTTGTGCCGGGCATGTACTTCCCGGATTACAAAAGGCACTTCACGCCGGAGAGCATTGCCGAAGAGGTCCGGATCCTGCGCGAAAAATATCCCGAGGTCTCCGGATCCGGCGTTTACTGCGAAATCGGCCCGTTCCCGTTCTTCGCCGAAAATAGCTGGGACGAGGAGGCGGCGGTGGCCGACGTGCTGCCGGTCCTGCTGGGCTACGAAGCGGCGCTCCGCAAATACTTCATCGAGCCGGCTCCCGAAGTGACCATCCTCGAACCGCGTTTTGAGGAAACCATCACCGCGCCCAAGGCGCGGATCGTCGCCAAGGCCACTCCCAAGGAGGGCCGGACCATCCGCAACTACCGCTGGTTCGTCGACAACCGGCTGATTGCCGAGACCGACGGAAACTCTTTGCTCTGGGATACCCGGGACGTCGAACCCGGAATGCACGTCCTGACCGTTCACGCCGTCGATTCCGGCTGGAATCGTGCCGCAAGCCAGGTCGTCGTCCATGTCGGCAAGTAACCGCAACAGCAATACGGAGGTTGTCATGAACAGAAAGATTTTTACCCTGATTGAGCTCCTGGTCGTGATCGCGATCATCGCCATCCTGGCGTCGATGCTGCTGCCGGCCTTGTCCAAGGCGCGGGCGGCGGCCCAGACCGCCAAATGCGTCTCCAACTCCAAGCAGTTGGGATTGGCCTCGATGATGTACATCAACGACTTCGACGACTACATCATGGGGCACGAGGCCGGCGAAATCTGGGGGCGGTCGTGGTTCAGCAAGATGCACGACGGCGGCTACATCGACCTGGCCTACCCCGCCGGGGTGCCGAGCTGGACCAAGCTTTACACCTGCGGCCCCACCTCGCTGCTGGTCTGTCCGTCGGCCTCGATGCCGACCATGGGCGGTGGCGGCAGCGGCGACTACTGGGGCAACGTCGCCGTGCCCAAGGTCGCTTACGCGATCAACTCCTGGGTCTCCGGCGCCTGGGTCACCGCCAGCCAGGCCTACGCGCGGAAGTATCAGAAGGTCACCGCCATTGGCAATACGTCGCTGGTGGCGCTCTTCACCGACCGCAACACCGCCAACACCGACGCCTCGTTCATCTACAGCTCCAATAACAACCAGGGCATGGGCTTCCCGCACGAGGGCTCCGTCCGCACCGTGATGACCTGCGTCGACGGCCACGTCGAGAAGTTCCGCCAGCCGGAAATCGAATGGTGGCGGGTCGAACCGACCGGACTGTGATTGGCAAATCTCCGCGGCGGGTGGTATAGTACCCGCCATGGAGATCGAGGTTGTCAATGCCGGAATGCCCGGCGATACCACGGTCGAAGTGCTGCGGCGCTTCGACCGCGACGTCGCGGCGCGCAATCCCGATTGGTGCGCGTTGCTGATCGGGCTCAACGACATGCTCTACCCCGGCCACCGGCTGACGCCCGGGGAGTACGGGACCAACCTCACGCGGCTCTTTCGCCGGCTTGCCGCCACGGGCTGCCGCGTCGTCGCCGGCACCCTGCCTCCGGTCGACCCGGCGCGTTTCCTGGAACAATATCCGATTCCGGACGATCCCCTCGCGGCCATCGCCGCCGGCAACCGGGTCCTCGAAGAGATTGCCGGCGATCTGGACGTCGCCCTCTGGGAGGTCCGGGCGGTCATCGCCGCCGACCCCGGAACCATGCTGTTGCCTGACGGCATGCACTGGACCGCCGCCGCCTGCGACGCCGCGGCGCGGTCACTGGCCGAATTGCTGGCCCCTCAACTCAAGGGCGGCGAAACCATTCTCTGCCTCGGCGACAGCCTGACCTACGGCGTCTACCTCAAAGGCAGGGGCTCGGCCCGGTCCGACGCCGAAACCTATCCCGGACGGCTGGCCTTTCTTCTGCGGCAAAGATGAGTTGCGGCGGTTGCATAATTCCTGCGGATGGAGTATATTATCGGGTTATATGATAAACCCAAGGAGTTATGCCGATCATGAGTGAAGACTGCACCGATATTCAGGGCGCCGACAGCCAGTCCGCCGACTTTTTCGCCCAGCGCCTGGCCAAGGCGCGCGAGCTCGAAGCCGCCGGAGTCAACCCCTGGGGCGAACGCTTCGACGGGACCCGGCTTCTCGCCGAATACCGCCGCGAGTTCAAGCCGGAATCCGAGGAGAGCCAGCCGGCGCGCGCCGCCGGGCGGCTGATGTCGATGCGGCTGATGGGCAAGTCGCTCTTCGCCGATTTGCAGGATTCCTCGGGCCGGATGCAGCTTTTCGTCAACCGCAACGAACTCGGCGACGAGGCCTACGACCGCTTCAAAAAGCTCGACATCGGCGACATCGTCGGCGTCGACGGCGCGCTCTTCGTCACCCGGACCGGCGAACTGTCGATCAAGGTCGGGGCCTTCACCTTGCTCTCCAAGTCGCTGCGTCCCCTGCCGGAGAAATTCCACGGCCTGACCAACGTCGAGCAGCGCTACCGCCAGCGCTATCTGGATTTGATCACCAACGAGGAGAGCCGCCGGATCCTCCAGACCCGGTTCAAAATCCTCAAGGAAATCCGCAAGTTTATGGATTCGAAGGGCTTCGTGGAAGTCGAAACCCCGATGATCCAGCCGATCGCCGGCGGCGCCAGCGCCAATCCGTTCAAGACCTACTACGAAGCGCTGTCCAGCGAGATGTTCATGCGCATCGCGCCCGAGCTCTACCTCAAGCGGCTGCTGGTCGGCGGCTTCGAGAAGGTCTACGAGATGAACCGCAACTTCCGCAACGAAGGCGTTTCGCGCCGCCACAACCCCGAATTCACCATGCTCGAGGTCTACCAGGCCTACGGCGACTGCCGCACCATGATGGAGCTGATCGAGGAGCTGGTGACCACGGTGGCGATGAACGTGGTCGGCACCCTGCAGATCGACCACGGCAACGGCAAGATCATCAACCTCGAACGGCCGTGGCGGCAGGTCACTTACCGCGAACTGGTCACGGAACGCGCCGGCGCCGACTGGTTCAACCTCGACTACGACGGCAAGGTGGCGCGGGCGCGGGAACTCGGGCTGGAAAGTCCGCCCGGCGCGCCGGAGTTCGAAGTCACCAACGAGGTCTATGAGAAATTGATCGAGTCGACGCTGATTCAGCCGACCTTCGTATTGCGCATGCCCGCCGAGCTGGTGCCGCTGGCCCGGACCTGCGCCGATGACCCGTCGGTGGTCGACGTCTTCGAGCTCGAAATCAACGGCGTCGAGGTCGCGCCGGCCTATTCCGAGCTCAACGACCCGGTGGAACAGCGCCGGCGCTTCGTCGAACAGTTCGAGCGCACCAAAAAGGAAGGCGACCAGTTCAGCGACAAGATCGACGAGGATTTCCTGGTCGCACTCGAACACGGCATGCCGCCGGCCGGCGGCATGGGCATCGGCATCGACCGGCTGGTGATCATGCTGACCGGCGCCGAATCGATCCGCGACGTGCTGCTTTTCCCGCAGATGCGCATCCGTAAATAATCGATCCATTTGGAGCTCCGGGCGATGGCCGATGAACATGGCAGCCTTGAGGGCGAGATCGTCCGGGTGGTTTTCGCCAACCCCGACAACGGGTACGCGGTGCTGCGCGTCGTCGACGATAAGCGCTTCGAGCATCTGGTGCGGGGCGAACTCGCCGGCATCGGCGAGGGGCAGCCGGCGCGCTTCGAGGGCGTGTGGGAGGAGCATCCCGAATACGGCCGCCAGCTCCGGGCCGAATCCTTCGAACTGATCCTGCCGACGACGCCGGAGGGCATTCGGCGTTATCTCGGCTCCGGCGTTCTGCCCGGCATCGGCCCCAAGCGCGCCCGCAAGATCGTCGACGCCTTCGGCGACGAAACGCTGGAGGTGCTCGACAAGTACCCGGGGCGCCTGGCCGAGGCGTTGGGGATCGGCAAGCCCAAGGTGCAGCAGATCATCGAGGCGTGGCAGGGGCAGAGGGAGGAGCGCGAAAGCCGGATTTTCTTTCAGGGCATCGGCGTATCGACGGCTTTGAGCGGCAAGCTGCTGCGCCGCTACGGGGCCGCCGCCTGCGGCATCGTCCGGGAAAATCCCTACCGGCTGGCCGAGGAGGTCGACGGCATCGGCTTCGTCAAGGCCGACGCCATCGCCCGCGAACTCGGTCTCGCCGCCGACGCGCCGGGACGGCTGGCCGCCGGCGCGGTCTATCAGCTCAACCTGCTGGCCGGGGCCGGACACGTCTGCTACCCCGAGGAGGAACTGGCCGCCCAGTCGGCGCAGCTGCTCGGCGTCGAACTCGAAGCGGCGCGCCGGGGGATCGATCTGGCGGTCAAGCTGCGCCAGTTGGTCCGCGACGGCGGCTGCGTCTACACCGCGCTCCTCTGCCGCACCGAAGCGGCGATTCCCGGCGAAATCGACCGGCTGCCCGCCGGGGAGGGGGAAGAAGACGCGGTCGCGGCCAAGCTGGCCGGGGCCGGCGGCGCGGCGCCGTTGTATCTGAACCGCGAACAATTGCAGGCGGTCGATTCGGCGGAACGCTCCCGGCTGTCGCTGATTACCGGCGGCCCCG
>JAVBSD010000129.1:0-3449 GCA_031547325.1 Victivallaceae bacterium
CCCAGCACTTCGCTCGGCCGTTCCAACCCGGCCAATTCCCCGATGTGCCCCGGCTCCTTGAATTCCCGCGCCAGCGCCGACATCACCTGCAAGTGCAGCCCCGGATTGCTGGCCGGCGACAGCACCAGCACCGCGACCCGGACCGGCGGCATGCCGGGGGCGCGGAAATCAACCCCCGCCGAATGGGTCGCCAGCGCCACCAGCGGCCGGTCGAGCGAATCGAAACGCGCGTGCGGCATCGCCAGGCCGGGAGCGATCACGGTCGGCAGCAGTCTCTCGCGTTCGAGCACCTCTTTTTCGACCTGCGCCGGATCCAGCCCGGCGTTGTTGCGGGCCAGCAGTCCGGCCATCTCGTAGATCAGCGCCTCCGAAGAGGCCGCCCGGGAATGGCAAATGATATTGCCAATCGCAAGAAAACGATGGAATTCCACCGCCGGTGTCGTCGCGGCCATGATCCCCCCTTTTGGTTCGGATATCCGCCAACGGAGAGCCGTCTCTCCGAAAATCACTGTTCCTTGAGGTTCGCGGTGATATCGCGTTCGCGCAGAAAATCGGCGACCATCCGCCACGAGGTCGGCCGCCGGTCCGGATCTTTTTCGAGCATCCGATCAATGAAACGCGATACCGTCGGGTCAAAAAATCCCAGCCGCCGCTCCAGCGGCATCGGCTGATCGTACAACTGCATCTCCAGCACCCGCTCCGGTTCGGTGTCGAAAAATGGCGGCTCGCCGGAAAAAATTTCGTACAGGGTGGCGCCGAAGCTGTAGATGTCGGCCTTGAAATTGATCCGGGCGCAATCGCCCTCGATCACCTCCGGCGACACGTACAGCGGCGTGGCCATCTCGAAATAGCGCATCGCCCCGAACTGGGCCAACCCGAGGTCGGCCAGCTTGGGTTCGCCGGAGGCGGTCATCAGAATGTTGGCCGGCTTGATATCGCCGTGGATCATTTCGGCGCGGTGCCAGGTGTATTCCAGCGCCGCAGCCAGCTTGCTGGCGATCGACAGCGCCTCGGAATACTTCGGCGGACCGTACTGCTCGATGATGGTTTCGAGATTTTTGCCGTCGACCAGCTCCATGGCGAAAAAGTAAACCCCGTCGGGCGTCACCCCCGCCTGGAGCGCCTGGACGATGTTGGGGTGGCAGAAGCGCGCGGTGGCCCGCGCCTCCTCGAAAAAGCTGCGGATGGCCTGCGAATCGCCGACCCGGTCCGAAGGCAGCAGCTTGACCGCCGCTTCGCGGGCCAGCGGCAGCTGCCAGCCGAGATAGACCATGCCGTTGGCGCCGCGGCCGAGCTGGGCGACGATCTGAAAGTCGTCGACCATCAATCCGGAGAGCCCGTCGGCCAGCGCCTCCCCGCACCCCGGACAGAAACCGACATGACGCATCTCCTGCGTGGTTTCAAAACGGCGGCGGCATTTCTGACAACGGTACTGCATATATTCAATGTAACCGCTTAACGCCGGATTTCAAATCCCGCCGGAACTTTTCCTCAATTCCAGTTCCCGGTCGCAGGCGCGGCGCAGTTCTTCCAGCAGGCGGTCGCGCGTGTCGTACAAGTGCCGCACTTCGACAAAATCCTCCCGCCAGCGGCCATAATCCGCATCATTCAGCACCAGACCGTCTTCAATCGCCCGGCGGATGCGCGAGAGCCGCGCCGCCGCCCCGAGCGTTTGCATATTGTCATAAAAATGCCAGGAAATCCGAAACGGCTCTTCGACCGCAACGTCCTCCAGAGCCGCGGTGGATATCCCCAATTCCAACTGTTCCAGCGTGACAATCGGCGCCAGCTCCCGCCACTCCGTCAACACGTCCGCCGGAATCGCTTCGATATTCGCGAGCATGATGTCCTTCAGCACCCCGCCCTCGAACTGCAAGGCGAATGAAGTATAGGCCAGATCCGCGCCGCCGCCGAGCAGCCGGATCATTTTCCGGAGACGTTGTATGAACGCGACCTGGGAATCTTCAAGCGGCAATTCGATTACGGCAATCTGCTTGATCATAACCGTGTAAAAATCGAGGATCTCGTCGACGGACATCCCGCTATTCTCATTCCACCAATGCTCGATTCCGGGCAGCGAATCGAGGGAATCGAACCACTGGGCGAAACGCCTCTGGTTGGCCCGGTAGTCCAAATTGAGCTTCGCGAAACGCCGCTGGTCGGCGACGGCGCGCTCGGTTTCCGGCGTCGACGGCCACCGCTCCTGTAATTCCGCGACGCCCGCCGGCCAGCCGTGCGCCTCCCACGCGGCGCGCATACCGCTCACGATCCAAGCCGGAGCGCAATAAATCGCCCCCCACGGCAATGCGAAGAATACCGCCAGCCCGACGGTCAACTGAATGCGCCGCGACCGGGTCAGCGGCGCAATCGGCGGCAATTCCGCATCGGCGGCGCGGCGCATGGCCGCGGCGGCGAACCGATTCAGCAAAAACGCCAGAAACACAAACATCGCCGGCGCATACCACGTCTTGAAAACCTCAGTCTGAAAAAGGGCAGTCCGCCCCCACACCCACGACAAACTCAGCACGCACCACGTGACCGCCGCCAGCCGCAGTCCGCCCCGTTCCGGCGCCAGCCGGCGGACCAGGTACGACAGAGTCAGAAAATTCCACACCATGTTCAACAGCGGCGTGACGAATCCGACCGCGCGCCATACCGGAGAAATCCGGCTTTCGGGGCCTTCCGCGGCCTGGGCGATCCGGAGCACCGCCATGCCCGAAGACAACAGCAGCAACAGCCAGCCCAACCACAACAGCGTGACGCCCCACCGGAGTCTCTCCTCTCCCGTCTCGACGTCCGCGCCGCCGGCCAGCAGAACGCCCGCGACGGCGACGGCGGCGCCCAGGTACACGCCCCCGAGCGCCAGCCGCAGCCGGGAGCTCCACGCATTGAAATAAGCGTTCGTCAACGACCGCCCCTTCCGGAAGCACGCCGCGCCAATTCTTCGGACGCCGCCTGCCGCAGGCTTTTGAGCGCCTTGTCGCGGCTCTGCAACCAATCCCGGTAGCTCTTCAACACCGACTCCACCTCCGCCGTGGCCTCTTTGGAGATGTCCCGGCGCAGCCCGGCCGTCAGCAGCTCCCGTTTTTTAGCGAGGCTTTTGAACATGGCCACTTTTTGGATGTTGGCGACCATGCTCCAGGAGGGAACAAATATATCCTCGCGCCCCCTGTTGCCGATGGAGTCCAACATCATGCTCCGGAGCAACATCTCCCGGGTGACGACCGGCTCCCGCTTGCTCCATTGCGCCAGCAGCCAGTCCGGCAATTCGCCGACCTCCTCCCGCGCGATCTGCAAAACTTCCATCTCCAGCTCCAACGCGAGAGCCAAATAATCCGTATCGGGAGCGGCGACCAGCAGGTGTTGCAGCTTTTCGCTCCGCTGCAGGAGCATCGCGTGCGGATCCGAATCGACTTTCGTGATCTTGAAAAGCTGAAAACCCAAATTCA
>JAVBSD010000470.1:0-3651 GCA_031547325.1 Victivallaceae bacterium
GCCAGCAACCATTATCTGTACACCGAAAACGACCTGCTGGAAATAATCCTCAATTGCCGCTGGCTCCGACGCGAACTGCTGTGCCGTTCCGCCGCCGAGCCGGCGGCGTAAAATTCCACCGGAAACGTTGATTTCCCCGGCAAGACGGGGTATATTAACGTTTCCGGAGGAATTTTTATGCATAACATTTACCACAAAAGCACCTTCATCCTGGACATGGACGGGGTGGTCTACCACGGCAACCGTCTGTTGGCGGGAGCGAAGGAATTCGTCGGCTGGATGAACTCGCACGGCAAGCAGTTCCTGTTTTTGACCAATTCCAGCGAACGCACGCCGCGCGAGCTGCGCGAAAAAATGATCCGGCTGGGAATCGACATCCCGGAGGACCAGTTCTACACCAGCGCCCTGGCCACCGCCGAATTCCTGGCCCGCCAGAAGCCGGACTGCAGCGCCTACGTCATCGGCGAAGCCGGCTTGTACAACGCCCTCTACGAGCGCGGCATCTCGATGAACGACCACGACCCCGACTACGTGGTGGTCGGCGAATCGCGTTCCTACAGCTACGAACGCATCGAACGCGCTTCGTTCCTGGTTCAGAAAGGCGCCCGGCTGGTCGGCGCCAACCCCGACCTGACCGGTCCGGTCGAGGGCGGCATCGCGCCCGCCACCGGGTCGCTGATCGCGCCGATCGAGCTGACCGCCGGGGTCAAGGCATTTTTCGTCGGCAAGCCCAATCCGTGGATGATGCGCCGCGCCGGCAAGCGTTTCGAGACGCCGACCCGGGAGACGCTGATCATCGGCGACCGCATGGAGACCGACATCATCGCCGGAGTCCAGTCGGAGATCGATACCGCGCTGGTGTTTTCCGGCGTGACCGCGCCGGGGGACCTGAAGCGCTTCGCCTACCGGCCGACCTATGTTTTCGAAGGACTCGCCGACATCGTCAAGCAGTTGGAAACCTATGAACAGGAGGGCGCCAAGTGAACGGCTGCCGTATTTCCGAATGGGAAGGATTCAAGCGCCGCGACTTCGAAGTCGACGGCATTTCCTCGCTGGTGGTCGAGCCCGACCGTCCCCTGCCGGGGCGCCCCTGGTACTGGCGGATGCGTTTCTTCGGCGCTTTCCCCTATCCCGATATCGAATTGCTGCGCCGCGGCTGGGCGGTGGCGACCACCGACGTCGCCGACCTCTACGGTTCGGAGGAAGCGGTGCGGCGCTGCGACAATTTCCACCGCCACATGGTCGCCGCAGGCTACAGCAGCCGCTGCGTGGCGGTCGGCTACAGCCGCGGCGGCCTGATCGCCTGCAACTGGGGCCGCCGCAATCCCGACAAGGTCGCCTGCATCTACCTCGACAACCCGGTCTGCGACTTCAAGAGCTGGCCGGGCGGCAAGGGGACGGGACCCGGCGCGACGGAGGATTGGCGCAAATGCCTCGCCGCCTACGGCTTGACCGAGGCCGAAGCCATGACCTGGCCCGGCAACCCGGTCGACAACGTCGCCGAGCTGGCGGCGGCGCATACGCCGGTTTTGATCGTCTGCGGCGACAGCGACAAAACGGTGCCGCCGGCGGAGAACACCATCCCATTCGCCGAACGCCTCCGGGCCGCCGGCGGCGAGGTCACGGTGATCTGGAAGCCGGGCGCCGAACATCACCCCCACAGCCTCGAAAACCCGGCGCCGATCGTCGACTTCGTCGAACGCTCAATCCGCTGATTTGCGGTATTCGCCGGGCGTCATGCCGACGCGCTTGCGGAAGCAGCGGCTGAAGTAGCCCGGCGAAGCAAACCCGCACAATCCGGCGATCCGGGCCGCCGGCAGGTCGGTTTCGCGCAAATAGGTCATGGCCTGGCGCACCTGCTGGCGGAGGTGGTATTCGCCGGGGGAAATGCCGGTGAGACGCCGGAATTCGCGTGAAAAATGGCTTTTCGACACCCGGCACAGCTCCGCCAATTGCGCCACCGGGACATTTTCCTCGGGGTGGCGGTTGAGGTATTCGATGGCGCCGGAGAGGCGCAGCCGCCCCTGGGCGGCGTGTTCGGCGTGGCGGCGCAGAAACGCGCCGACCAGGCCCAGCAACCCGCCCTCCAGCTCCAGCCCGGTCCTGCCGTAGTGGCCGGTGGCGGTTTCCCAGAGCCGGAGCAGCTCGCGGGTCAGCCTGGCGCTGGTGACGGCGCACAATTCCGCCGGGCGCCGCGCGGCGGCGAAATCGATGTCGAAGCCCACCCACAGCAAATCGACCCGCCCTTCGCCTTCTTCGCGGTGTGCCGCGCCGGGCGGCACCAGAAAAATCGTATCCGGCTTCAGCGCCTCCGGCGGGCGTTCCGGCTGCGACAGTTCGCCGGAACCTTCGAGCACGCCGATGAATTCCCAGTAGCTGTGCGCGGTCGCTTCCAGCCGCCGTCTCAGGCCGCGGAAGCGTTCGATATAGTGAATCCGGACCGGATGGGCCAGCGCCGGCAGCGGATAGGCTTCCCAGACCGCGTTGTCCAGGCGCGCGATCGAGCCGTCGGTGTTGAGGGTGCGTTTTTCCATCATGATGATACAATAGCACGATAATACAATATCGCAAGTTGATTTCTGCATTGAATGCCATGCGGGATAAGACTATAATATAATAAACCAAGGAGACCCTTCTATGCCCGTGACCCGTCTCGAACGGATGCTCAACGCCTATCGCGGCACGTTCAGCGACCGCCCGCCGGTCGCGCCGGAATTCTGGAGCTATTATCCGGCGCTGCTGATGGGGGTGGACATGATCGAGTTCGAGCGCGAGGTGCCGTTCCATCAGGCGCTGAAGCGGACCTGCGACTATTTTGACTGCGAGGGCTGGGGCCTGGTGGTGGCGCCGGAGGCCGGCGGCGCGGAGGCCGTGACCACGGAAACCTGGCGCAACGCCGACGAGCTGGAGGTCGCAACCCGTTTCCGGACGCCCTGCGGCGAACTCGAAGCGCGCCAGCTTTACACCCGCGGCGAACCGTCGTGGGGCCTGGAGTCGCTGATCAAGGATCCGGCGCGCGACCTGGCGGCGTGGGAATACCTGACCTTCGGCGGGGAAGGGGTGCTCGCCGATCCGGGTGCGATCGACCGGGCGCTGGCCGAAACGGGCGATTCGCTGTTGCTGGAGGGATTGCTCGGCGTACCATTTTTCGACACCTACGCGTCGGGACGCGAAGGCGGCTTCGAGCAGGGGATCATGGATTTTTTCGAACCGGAGCTGACCGCGACCTTCGAGCGGCTGCAGGAGCGTTATATCGAATGGATGTGCCGGAGGGTCGAAGAAATGGCCGCCCGGACCAGACTGGAAAGCCTGTTCATCGGCTGCAGCTGGAGCTGCAACAGCCTGCTGGGTCCGGAACTGTGGCGGCGGTGGGACAAGCCGGCGCTGGCGGCGATTGCGGCCAGGGCGCGCCAGTGCGGCAAGCTGCTCCACATCCACTTCCACGGCCGCAGCCTGGCGACCGCCGCCGATCTGGCCGAAATCGGCGTCGACTGCGTCTGTCCGTTTGAACGGCCGCCCGGCGGCGACGTCGACGGCGTCGAGGGGCTGCGGCAGGTGCGCCGGCTGCTCGGCGGCCGGGTGACCATGAACGGCAATGTCCACACCGTCGAAACCCTGATCCGCGGCACGCCCGAGGCGGTCCGCGGCGAG
>JAVBSD010000437.1:0-5860 GCA_031547325.1 Victivallaceae bacterium
GGGCATGGGAAGGGCTCCTTGTTGTGATTCAGCGGTGAATTTAGCACGGCGGAGTGTTTTTGTCAAGCCTGCTGAGGTTCAAGTATCCGAAAAGAGGTCCGGAGGGGGAAGGGGCTGCCGGTCGCAGAGCATTGGCGCCTCCGGCTCGTAATCGCGGTGGCGCCGCGCCGCCAGTTCAACCGAGGTGTTGGCGTAGCAGTAGCAGCAGCCGTTGAGGCAGGTGTCGTAGCGGCCGATGTCGACGCTGGCGGTGCAGCGGCAGTCGCCGCGCTGGCCCGGGTCTTTGTGGTAAGGCGTTGCCCGGCCGGAAATTTGCGCGATCAGCCGGTCGTCGACGCAGCGCGCCGCCGGAATGCCGCCCGCCGCCAATGCGGCGTCGCCGCAGGCGGACAATTCGATGCCGCCGCCGGCGGCGATCGCCTGGAATTGCTTCGCCAGGGCGAGGTTGGCCGCCGGATCGCCGGCGTCGACGCGCTGGCGGCGCATGGCGGGGCGGATTTTGGCGTAGAGGTCGAGGAAGCTCAGGTGGCACTGGCGGGTGTGGCCGGAGAGATCGGCAGCCAGGCGGCCGAAAAATTCCAGGTGGCGTTCCGGCGGGTACTCGGCGGTGTAAAAGACCGGGCTGTAACGCCACACCACCCGTTCGGGGCCGATCCGTCCGGCCAGGGCTTTGAAGGTGGCGAGCAGTTCGTCCTTGCCGGGCAGGTTGCACTCCAATTCCCGGCCGTAAGGGTTGATGGTGAACTGCAGATAGTATGGATAGGAGCGCAGCGAATCAAGCCGGTTCAGCATCGGGCGTGGATTTTTGCTCCACAGCACCAGGCAGTCGACCGCCTCCGGGGTCAGGTCGATCCGGCGGATCTGGCCGGAATTCATCGGGTTGCGGACCATGGCGAACCCCGCCGCCAGCCGGTTGGCCAGCCAGTCGAAATAGAAGCGCGGCACATCGGTCCGCCGGCTGGCGCTGACGATCATGGGTATTCCCTCTGTTTGCTCTTCAAAATACCCCCGCGTCCGCCGAATGTCAATTTTTTATGGAAAAAAGAACGGGCCGGCTATTGACTTTTAACGCGAAGTACGCTATAATTATTCATGAGCATAACGCTAAGCCGATTTGGCGTCGCTCGCCGAAGACAGCGTAAAGTTTCCCATTGCGGATCAGAGAGAAGAAAACGGTTTAAAGAAGCTTAACGGTAAGCATGAAAAAGACTACAGTGACCTTGAAAGACGTGGCGCGCGAGGCGGGCTTCAGCGTGATGACCGTGTCGCATATTCTCAACGGCAACAAGCTGAGCCACGCCAGTCCGGAGAGCCGCGAACGCATCGTGGCGGCCGCGCGGAAGCTGGATTATCGGCCCAACCTCGCCGCCCGGCAGCTGGTGACCAAACGCAGCAACCGCATCGGCCTCCTGATCGACAGTTGTTCTCCCATGTTCTACCGCGACGTGATGGTCGGGCTGGAGCCGCCGACCTCCCAGGCCGATTACCGGCTCCAGGTCGGTTTCGTGCATAACCGGCTGGATTCGCTGCGCCAATACGTCGAGGATTTCAAGAGCTCCGGCATCGACAGCGTGATTTGCCTGGCCCACACCTATCCCGATTTCGGCGATCGGGTGGTGGAGATGCTCGACGATTTCGAGCACGTGGTCTATCTGGAGAAGCCGTTGACGCCGACCCGTTTCCCGGCGATTTCCACGGATCCGCGCAGCAATTATTACAAGGCGGTCAGCGAACTGCTGCGCCGGGGCTACCGGCGGATCTTCAGCATCCGCAGCAATTACCGCGACTATTCCTACGTCGAATCGGAGCGCGGCATCCGCGACGCCTATCGCGACGCCGGAGTGGATTTCGACGAGGTTTTCTGGTGGGAAGGCCAGGACTGGTGGCACGATCCGGCGACCGCCGAGCACGAAATCCGAAGGCTGCTGCCGCTGGAGCCGGAGGTGTTGATCCTCGGCAACGACGAATCGATGTCGCAGGCGCTGCGGGTGCTGCATTCCCTGGGCAAGCGGGTGCCGGAGGACATCGCGCTGTTCAGCGCCGAGCTCTATCCGATGTTCCGTTCGGCGATGCCCTCGTTTTCCGGCTTCAACTACAACGCGCCGATCCTGGCGCGGCGCATGGCCGAACGCCTCTTCAGAGATATCGAAGCCGCGGACCAGTCCGCCGACAGCGTCGAACATATTCCGGCCGATATCGTATGGGGAGAGTCGTGCCGCGAACGAATCCGGAACCCAAAGGAAAGGCCATAATCCTGAGTGAACACGATCCCAAACATCACCGATCAACGAAAGGAACGAGGTGGAGAGATGAGGAAAATTTTCACATTAATTGAGCTTTTGGTTGTGATTGCCATTATTGCAATTTTGGCGTCGATGCTGCTGCCGGCCTTGTCCAAGGCGCGCGCGGCGGCGCAGGCGATCAAGTGCGTCAACAACCAGAAGCAGCTCGGTCTCGGCTTCGCCATGTACGCCAACGACTTCGACCAGTTCGTCCTCGACGACATCAACTGGACCGGCAACTGGTACCGGAGCTACAAGTACGCCGGAGTATTTTCCTATCTCGGGAATGAAAGCGGCCGGAACATGATCGTCTTCTGCCCGAGCGGCAAAGCGCCGACCTGGCTGGGCGACGACACCTCGGTCAACACCTACGGCATGCGCGACATCTACGTCCCCAAGGCGGTGCTGGTACAGGCCAACGGGAGTTACGCTTCCAATGACAACAACTACTACGCCATCCTGCGGATCGGCGATCCGACCGATTTCATCATGATCGGCGATAGCTACATGGCTGACGGAGGCCAGAGAGGTTTCGTCCACGGCGTCAAGGAGGGAAAGCCGGAAAAGGGCGGCCATTCGCTGTTCGCCCACGGCAACAAGGGCAACTTTCTGATGTCCGACGGCCACGTCGAGTCGATCAACGGGATTTCCGCCTACGGCGACAAGGTCAAGCACGACTATACCAGCGTCAACGAGACTGTTCCCGACATCTACGCCTTTGTCACCGCCGCCGGCCTGAGCAAATACTGAGAGAATGATTCCGATGAAACCGATGCGAATTTCCAGCCTGGCGGCGCTGCTGATCACGGCGTGCGCCGCCAGGGCCGCCGGGAACCTCTTTCCCGATCCTGACTTCACCCTTCAAAATGGCGCGTGGGAGTTGCCGGACAGCGCCATCGTCGACGACGGCGGCGGCGTGGCGGTGCTCAAGACCTGGCGCACCGATCCCGCCAGGTATTTCCCGACCGCGGTGTGCAATCTCAAACTCAAGCCGGGGACTTACCTGGTCGGCTGCCTGGTCCGGGGCGAAGAGCTCAAGGACGGCGCCGCCACCATCGCCGTCGAACTCTTTGGCGGCGGCCAGTTCATCCACGGCGGCGCCTATCCGCACGGGGTGAACGGCACCACCGGCTGGATGCCGGTCGACGACCTGATCCTGGTGCCGGAGGGCTGTGACACGGTCAGCTTCCGCTTTTATCTGCGCCAGGGCGCGACCGGGACGGCGTACTTCAAGGAGCCCTATGTGATTCCGGTGGCGACCGACCTGGCCGAAATGCTGAAGCCGGCGATGCCGTCGCTGCTGGAGCCCGGCAGACAGGAGTTCGTCTTCGCGGTCTTCGGCGACGCCCATGCCGCCCGGATGACCTACCGGGTCGACGGCGAGGCGGCGGCCTCGGGCCGGGCGGCGATCGCCGGCCGGCGGCTGAGCTTCACGCTGGATCTGGTCGAAGCGGATTCTGCGGCCCTGGAAATCGAGCTGGTGCTGCCCGACGGCAGCGTCGTCAAGCTCGACCCGATCGACCTCGGGCAGGTCGCGGCCAAAGCGCCGCCAACCAACGCGGTGCTGATCGACGACCGGGGACGCGCCTGGGTCGACGGCAAAAAGTTCTTTCCGCTCGGCCTTTACGACAACTCCGCCGATCCGCGCGGCTACCGGTTCGCGCCGGACTTCGACACCACGGTGAAGCTGCTCGCCGATTCGCCCTTCAACTGCCTGATGGCCTACGACACCATTCCGCATTTCGGGCTCGGCCTCGGGATGCGCGGAACCGGCCGCGAGGGCGTCGAAAGCCTCGACTACGCGCTGGATCAACTGGCGGCGAACGGTCTCAGGATCATCTTTTCGCTCAAGGATTTCCGCGGCGATTCGGTCGCCTGGCACGGGACGCAGGGCGAATTCCCGATCATGGAACGGATCATCGAACGCTACAAGGACCATCCGGCGCTGCTGGCCTGGTACATGGTCGACGAGGATTCGCCGGGCAAGCGCCAGCACAATATCAACCGGCGGCGTTTCGTCAACCGGCTCGATCCCTGGCACCCGACCTGGAGCGTCTTCTACGACTTCTCCGCCAACCTCGATTTGCAGGCCGGAGTGACCGAAATTTACGGCGTCGACCCCTATCCGGTCGGCCGCGGCGAGGATTTCCCGTTCGGCGTCGAAGCGGCGATGACCGGAGCCCGGAAAGCCTTCGGCTTCGACGGCGGGATGGCGCTGTGGGGGGTGCCGCAGATCTTTTCGTGGTCGGTTTACTTCAACTCCGACGACCTGGAGCTCCATCCCTATCCGACCGAAAAGGAGATGCGTTCGATGTGCCTGGCGATGCTCGAAGGCGGCGCCAAGGGGATCGTCATGTACGCCTGGGTCGATCTCTTCGCCGGGGCCGACGCCGGGCAGTTCGAGCGGCGCTGGCCGGAGATCTGCCGGGTCGGTGAAACGATGCTGGAGATGGCGCCCTACGTCCTCGGCGATCCGCCGGGACCGGCGGTGCGGCTTGACGTCGAAGCGGGCAAGGTTTTCGCCTCCGGCTTCACCTCCGACGACGGCGGCCGGGCGGTCATCGTCGCCGCGATGGGACCGGGAGCGTCCAAAGCGCGGCTCCGGATCGACGCGGCAGGCGAATTCCGTTCGCTCTACGGCAACAGCCTCCGGCAGCCCGACGGCACTTGGCTCTTCACCGGCGACGGCATCGATTCGGATGTGCTGGTGAGCGAATGACGAACGCGATTTTCGAACCCGGCAAAATGCTGATCGGCTGCAACTATTGGGCCAGTCACGCCGGCATCGACATGTGGCGCGATTGGCGGCCGGAGGAGGTGGCCAAGGATTTCGACCTGCTGGCGGAACACGGCTTCAGGATGCTGCGGATTTTTCCATTGTGGAACGAGTTCCAACCGCTGGAGATGCTCTATGGGCTCTACAACGAGCCCTTCGAGCTGAGTCTGCGGGGGCGTCCCTTGCCGGATACGCCGGAGGGGGCGGCCGGGGTCGATTCAGTGATGCTCGACCGGATGCGTTGCTTGCTCGACCTGGCGGCGGAACGCGGGTTGCTGGTCAAGGTCGGCCTGGTCACCGGCTGGATGTCGGGGCGGGTTTTCGCGCCGCCGGCCTTCGCCGGGCGCAATCTTCTGACCGACGGCGAAGTGATCCACTGGCAGGAAAAGCTGGTCCGCTGCCTGGTGCGCGCCTTCCGCGATCATCCGGCCGTCGCCGGGTGGGGGCCGGGCAACGAATGCAACGCGATGAGCCGCTGCTCCCGCGAAGAAGCCTGGCTGTGGCTGGCCACGATCACCCGCGCGATCCGTGCCGAGGACCCGGCGCACCCGGTGATCTCCGGGATGCATTCGCTGGCGGCGGGCAACAATTCGACCCGCCGCGATCAGCCGGACTGGCTGATCGCCGATCAGCATGAGCTGGTCGACTTTTTCACCACCCACCCCTATCCTTTGTGCGTGCCGCACGCCAATCGCGATGGGCTGGGGAGCTTCCGCAACGCCTGGCACGCGGCGGCCGAAGGGTGCTTTTACAGCGACCTCGGCGGAAGGCCGTGCATCTGCGAGGAGTTCGGCACTCTGGC
>JAVBSD010000109.1:0-5580 GCA_031547325.1 Victivallaceae bacterium
TGGGGACCTCCACCGAGCCCAGGGCCATGAAGCCGTTGATCTGGAAGTCGGTCAGCGGACTGATGAACATTTCGGCGTCGCGGATGATCGAAATACCGACCGTGCCGACGATTTCGTGCAGCGGCCGCGCGCCCACCCAGCGCATCAGGTGATAGAAGACCGGATGCAGCATGCTCGACAGTTCGAGGAATTCGTGGCTTTCGCTGCGTCCGGCCCGGGTGCCGGTCAGTCGGCGGTTCATTTCGCGCTGGAAGTTGATGAAGCCGGCCAGGGGCGACTCCTCGCGGTGGTAGATGCCGGGGCGGATCACCAGGATGCCGAGCTCGCGGGCGTCGTCCCGGCCCGGCATGTCGACCGGCAGCAGCATTTTTTTGTTCTGAAAGAAGGCGTGTCGGGACATGCCCCACATCAGGATGCCGGCCAGCGACGCCGGGCCGTTCATGCGGATCAGGTAGTGCTTGTTGAGCCAGCGCCTGAGGCGCATCAGGCCCTGGAAATCGACGTAGGTCCGCGCCCGGACAATGCCGTCGCCGCAATAGATGGTTTCGGGCCGGGTGACCGGAGTCGTCTGTGCCGGATAGACGATTTCCCCGGCCGCGCCCCATTCGTTTTTGAGCCGCGCCAGCATCTCCTGCATCGGCGCGCCGTCGGCGGTGACATGGTTGAACTGGCACCACAGATCGACCTCCCGGAAGTCGGGCGTGAAGCGCGCGGTCACGCACAGCATGCCCCAGCCGGGGTGGCGGAATTTTTTCAGGTCCGGGATCGTCAGGCGGCGGCGGGCCATTTCCTCAGGGTCTTCGGGCAGGACTTCGCAGTAGAGAAAGGCGCCGCTCATGATCCGCTCGATCACCAGGGTCATCCGGCGGCGTTCGCCGCGGGTCAGGCCGCGTCCGGTCCTGGCCCAGCGCCGCAGGTGGCGGGCGATTTCGCGGGTGCGCACCCGGGCCGGATGGCGGCGGCAGCGGTTGTAGGTGGAAATGATCTCCTGGAGCGCCACGTCGAGCTGTTCCGGCTTCAGCATCAGCCAGTCGGGATGGCGCGGATCGAAGTGGGGTTCGATCTCCACCAGGTGGCCGGCCTGGTCGAGGCGCGCCACCATCAGGTCGCAGAACAAGGTCCGCTTGAGCCCGAAAGAGAGCAGCCCCGGTTCGACCTGCCAGTGCATTTCGTCCGAACGCATCAGGAATTCGTTGAGCCGCCCGGTCAGCAGCATGCGCGCCGCCGCCGCGTCGGCCGGCGGCTCCGAGGGCGGAACGTAGGCGAGGCGGAAGCTGGCCAGCATGAATTTGGAATATTCGTTGCGCAGAAAGACTCCGGTGACTTTGCGCCAGCCGCGCTCCTCGGCCCGGACTCCGAGGCGGCGGAAAAATTGCAGGATCTTGAGGATCGCCATCACCAGCAGCGAGCCGAAGCTCCAATGGTCGAAGAGCCGGCGCAGCTTCAGCCGCTTGCCGGGCTCCTCCGGGGCGGGGAACCGCGCCGGCCGTTCCTCCGCCTCCGGTTCCGCCGGAGCCGGAGGCCGTCCGCCGCGCAAAAAAGGTTCGAGCAGCTGCGCGGTCGCCTCTGGATATTCCTGTTGCGGAATATGGCCGCAGCCGGGGATGCTCCGGGCGACCGCTCCGGGAATCGCGTCGAGGTAGAGCCGCATTTCCTCCGGCGGCATCACCGCGTCGGCTTCGCCCCACAGGATCAGCACCGGGACCCGCAGCCGGGCCAGGCCGCGGCGCAGCAGCCCGTGATCGGGCATCCGGTAGAGCCGGGCGGTCCGGATGATCGTGGCGACGCGTCCGGGGACGGCGAACATTTCGGCGTAGGAGCGGCGCACCTCGGGCGCCACCCGTGCCGGGTCGGCGCAGGCGTATTCCAGCACCAGGTTGGCGATGAAATCGCTGCCGGCGAACCTGAGCCAGGTGGCGTTGGGCGCGGTGGCGGCGATTTCCTCGATGTATTGGGGGATTTTTTCCTGCAATCCCGACGGGGAGAGCAAGACCAGCCGGGCCAGGCGGCGGTTGACTTCGGGCAGCGCGGCGGCCAGCATGGCGATTTCGCCGCCCATGGCGTGGCCGACCAGGGTGACGTTTTCCAGATCCAGGCCGGCGATGAAGCGTTCGAGGAGCTCCGCCTGGCCGTAGCTGGAGGTCCCCGGCGTGGTGGCGGCGGCGGCGGGATCGCTGAAGCCGATGCCGTCGGGGCGCAGATAACGGAACCCCGCCGGCAGGAACGGCAGCAGCGGTTCCCAGGTACAGCTCCCGGCGCAGAAGCCGTGCAGCAGGATCACCGGCGGGCCGTCGCCGCCGGAATCGCGATAGGCGATCCGGGCGCCGACGACCGCGGGGTCGGGCAATTCCAGGTAATGGTAGCCGGATTCTTGGCAGGAAAGGGTCATTTCACCGGGTCCGGAAGCGGAATTTCATCGATCAGGCGGTTTTGCGCTCCGACCGGCCAGCTGAGCAGCAGGTATCGGAGGTTGCTGGAGAAGACTTCGCCGGTCATCACTCCCATGTGTCCGCCCTGCAGATAATAGGCGCCGTCCCAGTCGATCGGCGACACGGTGCAGGGCGCCCACAGTCCGGTATCGCGCAGGTCGAAACGGGCGCTGGCGCTGGTGATTTTGCCGTCGCCGGCGTCGCGGCGGACCACGCCGATGGTGCCGGAGGCCGGGTCGACCGCCACCTGGCGGTTGGTTTCCAGCGCGTCGCCGGCGATCAGAAAAACGCCGACGCTTTCGGGATGTTCCGCCGGAATGCGCATCGCCCGGTGGAACTGGCGGGCGCGGCTCAGGCATTTGCGCAGATGGTCGAGGGCGATTTCCCGCCGCGCCTCCGGCGTCGGCACCAGCGGCATGATCGCGGCCAGCGCCGCGTCGTGCGCCGGGTTGGCCAGGCCCCACTTGAATTCGAGCCACTGTTCCGGGTCGAAGAGGTCCACCGGGGTGCCGTCGTGGCGGATCACGCTCATGGTTTCGGCCGCCGGCATCATCTGGTACATGCTGACGAAGCTGCCGACCACCGCCGGCGGATAGGGCGGGGCGTTGCCGGTGAGGCGGAGGCCGTTGACCATTTCGAGCAGGGTGTCGACGTAGCCGGCGTTGGGGGTGGCGATCATGATCAGCTTGTCGACGCGCGCGGCCCCGGCCCAGGTCACGGGAAAGGGGGTGCCGGGATCGTCGGGCAGCGGTTCGCCGCCGAAACGCAGGTAATACCCCGCCACCAGCCCGCCCATCGAATGCGCCACCAGGTTGAAGCGGACGTCGTAGTCTTCGAGGCCGTAGAGGGTGGCGTAGCGTTCCTGCAGATAGGCGCGTTTTTCCTCGATGAATTCGGCCAGCCGGACCGCGTTTTCGGAGATGTCGCGCCGCCAGTCGTAGTAGAAGATGAACTGGCTGTGGAAATTGCGGCCGCGGGGCAGCGGCCGGTTGTCGGGGACATAGCCGGAATCGGCGAGGGTTTTGACCAGGATGTCGTAGTTGTCCTGGTTGAACTGAAATCCCAGCACCTGGATCATCGAGCGCTCCAGGAGCGAGGTGGCCCGGACATTGCTGTGGAGCCGCGACAGCGGGATGTTCAAGCCCATCGGGTGGGCGAGTTCGAGGTATTTGTCGCCGCGGCGCATTTCGCCGAGCGAGAAAAATCCCCAGACATTGCGGCCGTCGGTGGCGTCGACCAATTGCGAACCGAGCAGGCCGTGAATCACCACCACCGGGTTGCGGTCGGGGCCTTCGTAGGCGGCGGCGCGGCGGGCGATTTCGCCGTAGACGGCGCGAGTGTAGGTGCGGTTGTCCTGATAGGTGCCGGAATCCAGCGCGCAGCCGGCGGCGGTCAGCACAAGGCCGGCGGTGAAGACGATTCGGAACAGTCGCAAGGTCATCATCATGCCTGCTTTCCCTGGTGGTTTTTGCCGAAACGCGCCATGACCTGCTGCAGGTCTTCCCAGGCCAGCCGTTTCTGGGACGGGTCGCGCAGCAG
Organism: Victivallaceae bacterium; assembly: GCA_031547325.1. Taxonomy (GTDB): domain Bacteria; phylum Verrucomicrobiota; class Lentisphaeria; order Victivallales; family Victivallaceae; genus JAVBQJ01. The sequence continues at coordinate 3,969 of JAVBSD010000109.1, forward strand.
ATAGGCGGGGTGAAAGGTCGGCATCGCCGGAATGCCCCGGTAGTCGAACCACCGGCCGCGGTTGCGGGTGATGCCGTCGGTTTCGAGCAGGAAACGCAGCGGCACGCTGCCCAGGACCACGATCACCTCCGGCTTGATCAGTTCGATCTGCCGGCGCAGATATTTGAGGCAGGCGGCCGCCTCGTCGTCCTGGGGGTTGCGGTTGCGCGGCGGCCGGCACTTGACGATGTTGGCGATGTAGACCTCTTCGCGGGCGAACTGCATCGCCTGGATCATCCGGGTCAGCAGCTGGCCGGCTTCGCCGACGAAGGGACGGCCCTGGAGGTCTTCATCGTTGCCGGGGCCTTCGCCGATGAACATCAGCCGGGCGCCGGGGTCGCCTTCGCCGAAGACGGTGTTGGTGCGGTTTTCGCACAGGCGGCATTCCCGGCACCCGGCGACCGCCTGCGCCAGCGCCCCGAAGTCGAGGTCGCCGACCTTGACGGCGTCGCGGCCGGCCGGAACCGGGATCGGAGCGGGGGCCGGCCGCTGCTGCGGTTGCTGCTGCGGCGGTTGAGGACGGGCCCGGGGCCGGGGCTCGGTGCGTTCCGGGGCGGCGAAAAAAGCCTGCTCCACCTGCGAATCGAGGCGGACGGCGTGCCGGCGCTTCGCCTCGCCGGCGAGGCAGGAGATGATTTCGTCGAAAAACTCTTCCGGCATATCAATATTCCCTCGGGGTACCCTTGCAACCGGGCTTCCCCGGCAGTATATTATGTGGACGGATTTTCCGTTGCGCTATTAATTTACTGGCGAATCGTTCCGGGTGCAAGCGCGCACCTCGAAATTATGTAAGGATTTGTAATTCATCATGCGGCTGGTTTTCGGTTTTCTGCTGGCGGTCGTGATGGCTGCCGCCGTCGCGGCCGAGCCGCCGGCGCCGGAGACCACGGTGATCGTGGTGCGCGATTCCGAATTCGCGGCCCGGCTCGGCGATTTGCTGGCCGGTCGCGCCGCCGCCGCCGCCGGCCAGCCGGAAGCGCCGCGGGCGAGCTCCGAAGCGGCGGCCGCCGGCCAGGCCCGGGAGATGTGGGAGGCCGCCGCCGACTGGTTCCGCAGCGAGAGCGGCAATCTGGCGACCTTCGCCGTCGGCGTCTGCCTGAGCGTCTGCGCCGCCTGGCTGATCAACCGCCTGCTGTGGCTGGCGGTGCGCCGCTTCCGGCGTCCCGAGCCGGCGGGGGAGAAGAAGGAAAAAATTTCGCTGGATTTGAAAGCGCCGTCGCTGCTGCTGCTGCTGTCGATCGGAACGTATATTTCCGGGTTTCCGTTTTTTCTGTCGCTCGGCTGTTCCGAGGGGTGGCGGCGGGCGTGGCTGGTCGCGCTGACCGCCTGCGTGGTGTGGGGGCTGTTCCGGGCGGTCGATCTGACCGGGGCTTATTTTGCGCGCAATCCCGGTGCGGACGCCACCCGCGGCCTCCTGGCCAACCTGATGCGCAAGGCGCTGAAGACGGTGCTGGCGGTGATGGCCTGTTTTTTCGTCGGGCAGAGCATCCTCGGCATCAACCTGACCGCGCTGCTGGCCGGGGCGGGGGTGGCCGGGCTGGCGCTGGCCTTCGCGGCGCAGGATACCCTGGCC
>JAVBSD010000059.1:0-3215 GCA_031547325.1 Victivallaceae bacterium
GATTGAAGCTTCGCCTCCCGCTCCCGGGTCTCCGGGTCGACCTCGGGCGCGAACTTCGCCAGGTTGGGATAACGGTCGGCGTACTTGGCGGCGAGCTTGCCCAGCGCCTCGAACTGCCGCGCGGTCAGTTTGCCCTTTTCCGCGAAGTTGTCCCGGATCGACGCGACGAACTCCCCGTCGGAACGCACCTTGCGCCGCCCGGCGGCCGGCGGCGCCGGCTCGAATTCAATCGCGGCCAGCGCTTCGAGCAGCGTCCCCGCCTCGTCGCCGCTCGGCGCGCCCAGATGCCGGGCCTCTTCGAGCCACTTGACGAAACGATCGTAAAAATCGCGGATCATCGCGGTCCAGTTGTCCTTGCCCTCCTCGACCTTGTCCAGCCCCTCCTCCATCTGGGAGGTGAATTCGACGTCGAACAAACTCGGCAGCGCCGCGACCAGGAAATCGGTGACTTTGCAGCCGAGCTCGGTCGGCATCAGCTTGCCGCGATCGCTCTCGACATATTTGCGCCCGACGATGGTGCGGATGATCGAGGCATAGGTCGACGGACGTCCGATCCCGTTCTCCTCCAGTTCCTTAATCAAGGTCGCCTCCGAATAGCGCGACGGCGGTTCGGTGAACTTCTGGATCGTGGCGAGATCGTCGAGCGTACAGGATTCGCCTTCGACGAGGCGGGTCAACTGCGCCACCTTGGCCTGGGATTCGTCGGCCTTCTCCGGATCGCTGTAGAGCTGGGTGAAACCGGCGAAGAGCACCCGGCTGGCATTGGCCCGCGCGACATATTCGACGCCGTCGCCGCCGACGGTCGCGACGTCCACCGCCATCATTTCCAGCCGCGCCGGCGCCATCTGGCTGGCCATGAAGCGCCGCCAGATCAGGGTATACAGCTTGAGCTCGGCCGGGTCCAGGTACCGCGCCAGCGATTCCGGCGTCCGCGCGACGTCGGTCGGACGGATCGCTTCGTGCGCCTCCTGGGCGTTGCCTTTGCTGCGGTAAAAATTGGGCTTGGCCGGCACGTATTCGGGGCCGTAAGTCCGGCCGATGAAATCGCGCGCCGCCTCCTGCGCCTCTTTGGCGATGTTCACCGAGTCGGTACGCATGTAGGTGATCAAACCGGTGGCGCCGCCGGCGCCGATGTCGACGCCTTCGTACAGGCTCTGGGCCTGTTTCATGGTGAAGTTGGCCGAAAAATGCAGCTGCTGGTTGGCCGCCTGCTGCAAAGTGCTGGTGGTAAAGGGCGGCGCCGCGTTGCGCCGGCGCTCGTTGCGCTCGATCGCAGCGATCCGGAAGCCCGAACCGGCGCGGATCGCGGCGGCGACCCGGACGGCGTCGGCCTCGTTGCCGACCTTGAAATTGGCGCCGCCGATCCTGGCCAGCTTGGCCGCGAACTTGTCGCCGGCGGCGCTCTCGAAGACGAAGTCGAAATTCCAGTACTCTTCCGGCACGAACGCGAGAATCGCGCGTTCGCGCTCCACCACCAGCCGCAGCGCCACCGACTGGACCCGCCCCGCCGAAGCGCCCTTGGCGATCTGGCTCCACAAAAGCGGACTGACCTTGTAACCCACCAGCCGGTCGAGAACCCGGCGCGCCTGCTGGGCGTCGACCAGGTTCATATCGATTTCGCCGCCGTGTTCGAGGGCGCGCTGGATCGCCGACTTGGTGATTTCGTGGAAGCTGACCCGCCGGAAGGTCCCCTTGTAAGCCGGCTTGAGCACCTCCTGGAGGTGCCAGGCGATCGCCTCTCCTTCGCGGTCGGGGTCGGGGGCGAGATAGACTTCATCGACGCCCTTGGCCGCCGCCTTGAGTTCGCCGACGATTTTGCGGCTGCGCGGCGTGTCGACGTACTGCGGCAAAAAATCGCGGTCGACGTCGACGCCGAAGGCATGTTCCGGCAAATCGCGGACGTGCCCCATCGAAGCCATGATCTTGTATCCGGCTCCGAGCATCCGGCTGATGGTTTTCGCCTTGGTCGGCGACTCGACGATCAATAATTTAACTCCCATTAATATACCCGCTTCTCCCTGACGCTTGCAGTTTACTGTACATATTTATTAATTTGACCCGCCAACCGGCGGCTGTCAAGTGAGTTTTGATACTTTTTCACGCTTCCGGCTTGCAATTGCAGGGGAAACGAGGTACATTTCCTTCGCACAATCTTGCAGGGAGGCCGATCGATGCACAAAGGATACTGGGTCATTGCGCTGGCATGTGTCATGCTGTTCTCCGGGTGTGGTCTGTGGAATTGCGAAGTCGAACGGCCTTCGGACATCACCATCGCCGAATTGCTCGACCTTCAACAGCAGGCGACCGACCCGTCCAACCTCTACGCCGCCGCCGGCACCCTGGTCCAGCGCCAGGTGGTGATCCGCCCCGGCCTGCTCTACGGCGAAAACCGCTCGCTCCTGGTCACCACCTACAAGAAACCCAGCTTCTTCAAACTGACCACCACGCTCGAAGGCGACAGCAAACCCTCCAGCGACATCATCTACAACGGCACCGAGGCGGCGTTGATCGACCACCGCCGCAACCAGGTCATCCCCTTCACCGGGACGGATCTGGAGCTGTTCAAGACCACCTTCGCCTTCGGCATGCCGGGCAGCGATCCGCGCACGGTGTTCAAGGAGGTCGACATCGCGCTGGTGACCATCGACGACATCGATTACTACAAGCTGACCTGCCGCTCCGACTCCAAGGACATTCCGGTCTTCAACATCTACATCGACAGCAACGACTACCTGACCCGGATGATCCGGACCACCGGCGCTTCGCTCGAGTATGAATCGAGCATCGACACCTACGGCACCTACGAAGACATGTTCATTCCGACCAGCGGAACATCGCGCCGGGCCGGCGAAACCGAACGCTGGCAGTTGGTCTTCTTCCAACTCGACGTCACGGTCGGCGACCAGGAATTCGTCATTCCGAAGCGCTGATGCGCCGGGCCGCCTTCATTCTCGGCTGGGTCCTCTTCGCGCTCGGCCTGGCGGCGGCGGAACTGACCGTCCTCGCCACCAGCGACATCCACGGCGAATGGGGCGCCGACGGCGCCGGCTGGCCCCGGATCGCCGCCATCGTCGAACGCGAACGCGCCGCCGCCGGCGATGACGCGCTGCTGCTGATCGACTGCGGCGACGAACTCTCCGGCTCCTGGCAGGCTTACCGGACCAACGGCGAAATCGCGGTCGCGGCGATGAACGCGCTCGGCTACGATTTCTGGA
>JAVBSD010000369.1:0-3383 GCA_031547325.1 Victivallaceae bacterium
AACCCCATTCGCCGGTCGCGCCGGGCCGGATTGAAAACCTCGCGGCCCTCTCCGATCCGTCGGGCCGCGGCGCGGCCGTGCTTCATCCCGCCGCGGACGGCTCCGGCGTCGCGCTGGTGCTGGACTACCGCCGCGACCTGATCGGCCAGCTGGAGCTGGTCGTCGACGCGCCGGAAGGCACGGTCGTCGACGTGACCTACGGCGAGGAGCCGTGGCGCGACCGGGTGCGGGCCTGCTTCGAAAACGGCATATATTACTTCACCGACCGCTACGTTCTCAAGGCCGGCGAAAACCGCATCGGCACCATCATCGGCGACCGCGGTTTCCGGCTGGCGCAGCTGGTGGTGCGCAACTTCTCCTCGCCGGTGGCGATTCGTCAGGCGGCGGTGATCGACCGGCGCTACCCCTACACCCGGCGCGGCGATTTCTTCTCCAGCGACACCGGACTGAACTACCTCTACCAGGTGTGCCTGGAGACGCTGGAGTGCTGCACCACCGACGTTTTCCTCGACTGCCCGTGGCGGGAACGCGCCTTCTGGGTCAACGACATGATCGTTGAAAACTGCACCACGCTGGCCGCCTTCGGCGCCTCCGACGTGCACCGGCGCGCTTTCCGGCTGGCTTTCGCGCAGAAGCGGACGGACGGGCTGATCCCCGGCGTCTGTCCGGCGCCTTTCGGCGAGGACGGGTTGTTGAGCAACATCCTGGTGCCGACCAATATGTTCATCATCTTGATGCTCAAGGATTATTATCTGTATTCCGGCGACGGCGCCACGGTCGCGGCGTATCTGGCGGATTGCGAACGCATCGTCGATACCTTCGAATCGTGGTGCGACGCCGACGGGATGCCGTGCCCGCCGGAAGGGGTGTGGAACTTCTACGACTGGAGCTTCGAGCTCAACGGTTTCAGCCTCCGGGACGGCCGCGAATCGATGCTGGCCAGCCTCTATGTGCTCGGCATGTCGACCTTGCTCGAACTGGCGCGGCCGCTCGGATACGCCGTCGACGCCGGCGAGTTGACCCGGCGTATCGAACGCACCCGCAAGAACATCGTCGGCTGTTTCTACGATCCCGTCCGGGAGCGGCTGGTCGACCCGGCCCGCTTCAACGACCTGCCGGGAGCGTCGCTGTCGAGCCAGCTCGCCCACGCTTTCGCGCTGCAGGCCGGCGCGGTGCCGCCGGAGCTGCGGGAGAAGTTCGTCGCCGCGTTGTCCGATCCGAAGCTGCTGATGCCGGAATTTTATCTGCACCGCTTCGTCTTCAACTCCCTGGTCGACGCCGGCAACGCTCCCGAAGCGCTGCGGCGCATCCGCCTCTACTGGGCGGCGGCGGTCGCCTCGGGCTACACCACGCTGTATGAATCGGGCGTTCAGGAGTTCGGACGCGAATCCTTCAACTGGTGCGGCAGCCTGTGCCACGGCTTCGGAACCTCGCCGGTGGAATTCTTTCAGCGGGCGCTGCTCGGCGTCACGCCGCTGGCGCCGGGATTCGCCGAATTCCGCCTCGCGCCGGTGCATTGCGGCCTGGAATCGGTGTGGGGCCGGGTGCCGACCCCCAACGGCAACATCAAGGTCTCCTGGAAGCGCACCGCCACCGGCATCGACCTCGAATTCGAGGTGCCGCCCGGCTGCGTCGCCATCTCGGCCATGGGCCGGCGGTTCGCCGCCGGCAGTCACCGGATTCACCTGATGGATCATTGATCGCGGGCGGGCTGCCTTGAAGTGATGGGTTCGCGGCTGATGCCGCGGCCGGCCCGGCTCCATGTTCCGTACTTGGGGCCTGCGGCCCCTCGTACTCCACCATCGCCGGCCGGGCTTCCTTAGAGTTTCGCCCATTGAGATGGGCGACCAACTTATGCAGTTGGATCGCACCAGGTCCACGGGACCTGGACCGTGGCCTTGCTTCGCGGCGGCCCTATTTTGTTTTTTCTTTTTTAAAGCCAGCGTTCGATTCGGCGCAGCACCGCTTCGGCGGTCTCCGCATCGGGGAGGTGGAGAATCAACTGAACGCCTTCGGGACGGAGATTGGCCGTCAGGTCGTCGAGGTCGGTGAGCTTGGCGATGATCTGCAGCCCCTTGCCCGCCTGCTGGATTTTGCGGTAAACCGCAATCCAGTCGCGGGCGTCGCCGTGGCCGCCGCCCTGAATCCACTGGACGGCGTTGAGCGAGTCGATTTCCAGCAGCGCATCGAGGTGGTTGAGGCTGCCGACGCCGTCGAGGTGGTACAGCGACGCTTCGTAGTGATCGCATTCCCGGCGCAGGCCTTCGAGGAAGAATTCCCGGAATTCCGCCGGGCCGATCATGTAGGAAAAGTCGTTGCTCGGCACGTGCCAGCGCCGGCTGGAGACGATTCTCGGCCATCCGGTCACCGCCTGGCCGGCGGCTTGCAGGCGGTCGGCATAGCGGTCGTAGGCGGCCAGGAATTCGCCGGTGACTTTGGCCAGCGCGCGTTTGACTTCGCCGGGGTGGTCATAGAGGTCGAGGCACAGCGTTTCCGGACCGCGCCAGGCGGCCAGACAGTCGCCGCCGCCGTGAAGATCCGGCCAGCCGACGTAAAAGTGTTCGCGCCCGGCGGCGAGCAGCGCGTCGTACATCCGGTCGATCGCCCGCGCGTAGACCGTGGAGAAGTCGGGCGCGAGGCGGCCGGCCTGCGCCCAGTCGGCGAGAAAATGGCCGATGAAGCTGGTGGTGTCTTCAAAGGCGAGCTCCCCGCCGTACAGCACCGGAAACAGGTCGGGGCCGATGTTGGGAAAGGCCATCGGCAGCGCGTCGCCGTGAAATTCGGTCGACTCGACCGCCGCCAGGGCGTGGGCGGCCACGTATTCCGGATCGCTCCAGTGCCGCGCCAGCGACAACGGCGGCACCGGCGGCCCCCCGGGCCGGGGACAGGTGATCCAGGCGTACGGCCGGTCGAGGATCGCGTTGGACCAGAAGGCATCGGCGCGGCGAATCCGCATTTCCCAGTCCGGGATCGCGGCGATCGGCATCAGTTCGGTCATGGCGTCATTCTCCTTTGTGGATAATATAACGCCAAGCTGCGATTGCGAAAGGGAATATTTGTTGCCTGAAATCGGAATAAACGATGCTTTTTGGGGCAAATCAACCGGAATAATGTTGCCGCGCCGGTTTCCGTGTGCTATATTGCCGCCATGCTGCACAACATTGAAAAATCCGCGTACTCCAGCGTCATCGCCGCCTCCGACCACCGTTGGAAGGGCGAATTATTCGCCGGCCAGATCGGTTACTTCGTCAGCCGGGGCGGTTTCGAATACTCCCAGGTCGCGTCCCGGCCGGTGCTGCACCTGGTGCGCCGGGGCCGGGGGGTGTTCCAGTGCGCCGCCGGCGATTTTGAAGCCGGCGAGGGGGCGGTGTTCTGTTTCTGGC
>JAVBSD010000089.1:0-6980 GCA_031547325.1 Victivallaceae bacterium
GGCGCGGTGCTGAATCACTATTCGGTCTCCTACCTGCATCCCGTTTTTTTGGACAAGGCGGCGCGTTACTTCGACCGGGTCGTGCCGATTCTGGCGGAGTACTCCGCCGCCGGAGGCGGACCGGTGGTCTCGGTCCAGCCGGACAATGAACTCGGCGGCATCCATGTGTGGATGGGGGATTACGACTGCCATCCGGAAACCATGGGCTTCGGCCGCGACGACGGCCGTTTCGCCCGTTACCTGGCGCGGCGTTTCGGCACGGTGGCGGCGGTGAATTGCCGTTACGGCGACCGGGCGCGGCGCTTCGGCGACTTCGGCCCGCCGCCGCCGTACGGAACCGGGACGCTGTTGCGGCAGCGCGATTACGTCGATTTTTACTGGGATGCCATCGCCGAATACCTGGAGCTGTTGATCGCGATGTTCAAGGAACGCGGCTGGCCCGGACCCTTCTGCCACAACTCCGCCAATCCCGGCATGAACACCGGCTTCCGCGAGGCCAAGGCCCGCCTCGGCGGCGAACTTTTGCTCGGCTCCGACCATTACTACAACCTCAATCAGAGCTGGCGGCAGAACAATCCGACGCCCCAATACGCGGTGCGTTGCTTCCTGTCGCTGGAGGAGCTGCGGCTGATGGACAATCCGCCGTGCGTCCTGGAATTCCCCTACGGCAGCCTCTCCGACTGGCCGCCGATCGCGGCGGAAGACCTGGAGGCGGCGGCGATGATGCACCTGGCCTTCGGCATGCGCGGCCACAACGGCTACATCTTCACCGGCGGCCCCAACGTTCCGGGCACCGGCATGACCAGCGATATTTACGACTGCAACGCGCCGGTCGGCGCGGACGGGGAAGTCCGGCCCGGATACGACGCCCTGCGCCGCTACGGCGAATTCGTCGGCTCCCATCCGGAGTTGAATACCTCGTCGCCCGACGGCGATTTCCGCATCCTGATGCCGTGGGAGCTCAGCCGCGCCGATGGCCGCTGGGGGACGCCCGGAGTGCCGGGCGCGCTCAATCCCGGCAAGGCGTGGGAGGATTTCATCCAGGGGCCCCTGACCACCGCCTTCGCCGCCGGTTTGCTGCCGGAGATGATCGACCCCGACCGGGAGGAATGGGCCGATGACGCCTCGACTCCGGTGATGCTGTGGTGCGACGGCACGCTCAGTGCCGAACGCCAGCGGCGGCTGGTCCGTTTTCTGGAGCGGGGAGGGCGGCTGTTGTGCCTGCCGGCTTTCCCCCGCTACGATGAACATTACCAGCCGTGCGCGATCCTTTCCGACTTCCTGGGCGGCGCGGCCTCCGGCGACGGCATTCCGCCCTCCCGGGCCCGGACCCGCATCGACGCGGCCGGGGTCGAAAACATCTTCGCCAACGGCGATTATTATCCCGCGGCCGAAATGCCGCCGCAGGCGTCGGTGATCGGCCGGGAATGTTTTTCCGGTCAGCCGATCGCCTGGCGGAGCGGCAACTGCGCCTTTCTCGGCATGGGCTGGATGCACGCCATGCGGGAACATTCGGCGATGCTGACCGCGCTCTTGGAGGCGGCGGGGATGCGCCGGCGGGTGACGTCGAGCGACGGCTGGGTCTTCACCGCGTTGCGCAAGCACGCCAAAGGCCACACGCTCTTCGCGATGAACCTCGGAACTTCGGCGCGGCGGACCGCGCTCAAAGTCCGCCCCGGCGGCGTCGGCGAATTCCGCGATCTGGGAACAGTCGAACTGCCGCCGATGGTTGTCAAGACCTTCGCCGTGTAACTCACTCGGCGAATTTTTCGATCAGGGCGGCGGCTTCGCGGCGGAGCCTGATATTCAGGTTGCTTCATTTACTCCACAGGATGTCGCCGTCCGGTCCGTCGACGGCAACCGTCCACCGGCCGTCGGCATTCCGTCGGGCCACGCCGAATTCCGAATGCCAGCCGGCGGCGTCATCCAGTTGCACTTCCGCTTCGGCCGCGCCGGGGCCGATGGCGGCGATCACCACCGCCCGGCGGCCGTCCGCCGCCATGAAGCCTCTGGCGTAAACCTCGCCGGAAACGACCCGTATCGCCACCGGCGACGCCGGAGTTTCGCTCAGGACGAAATCTTTCAACGCGCCGAGCGCTCCGGCCACTCTGGCCACATCCGGCCAGCGCTGGTCGAAGGACTCCGCCACTCCCGGCCGGAACAGATCGAACCAGGAGTACATGATGAAGCCTTTGACGCCGAAGGCCGCGTCCAGCAGCAGCATGCCGCGCATTTCCCCCAGGGTCGGCGCCCGGTATTCGCCGCGTTCCGCCGCATCGGCGTAAGCGCCCCAATTGAAGATCTGTGGCACCGCCCACAGCGCGACCCCTTCGGGATGGCCGAAGGCGGCGTTCAACTGCTGTAGCGCCATCAGGTTGGTGCGCTGGTGCGGCGGACCGGCGTTCTTTTTGCCGATGTCGTAGGAGTCGAAGGCGTAGATGTCGCTGGCGCCGCCGAACCCGGCGGTATAAGCGCTGTAAAAAGAGAAGACCACCACCGCCGGATGATCCGGATCGGCCGCGTTCAGCAGTTGCCGGCGGCGGATGAGCGTTTCGGCTTCGCGCAGATTGGGTTCGTCGCGCAAGTACCACGCCAGGAACGCCGGATGCGATTTCAACCGCGCCGCGACCGGCCCGAGCTGATCGTCCGGGACATTTTCCATCGGCAGGCACATTTTAACGCCTTTGGCCAGGCACAAATCCAGCCGTTCGATGAGTTTGGTCAGATTGCTCACCGAATGTTGCCCCTCCGTCCAATAAAAGGCGTCATAGGGCAGAATGCAGTTGAAGCCCGCAGCCGCCAGTTCATCGAGCATCGCTCCAAAATCCGGCTGGGCGAAATCGTCGAGATGCGAGGTGTAGACACCGATGGGCAGGAATTTTTCGCCGTTCACCAGCAGCGCGCCGTTCCGGGCCAGGGTCACCCGTCCCTCCGGAGGCGTCGCGGGTTCCGGGAAGACCGGCACGGTTGCCGCCGCAACGGCCGCGCCGCCGGCGTTCCGGAGAGTGATCCGGAAAAACGCCTCCCGGAATTCCGGTATTCCCAGATCGCAAACCACCCGGTTTCCGGCGGCCGGAACGACGGCCGAGGCCGCCGTGTTGCCGTCGGCAATCAATTCGACCGCGGCCGAGGCCGGAGCTGCGCCGAACCAGGAATACCCGAAGATCAGCCGGTTGGGGCCCGCCGCAACCCGGCTGCCCATTGCCGGAACTAGCAAAAAAGCCGTCAGCTCCGGAGCGGGCGCGATAAAGAAATCCTTGTAGAACGCGCTGCCCGTCACCCCCTGCAGCAAGTAGAAGCAGATGGTGATATCGGCCATATCCTCCGTCACCAGCAGCTCTTCATTGAGCTGTTTGTACTCCGGCGACGGCGCGAAGCCGCGGGGATAGTTGCCGCCGCCGTATTCCCCATTTTTCTGCCGATATTCGATGCACATGGTCCCGCCGTCGTCGCTTTTAACCTTGCAGCCGACCCGGTAGCGTCCGGGCGGCAGCGTCACGCCGATGCCGCCGCACATATAGGCGCCGGGATCGGTCCGCCGCACCACAAGCACCCGTTCGCCGGTCGCCGGATCGACGCCGAAACTCTGCTCGTTGCACAGATACCATTTGGCCGGCTGATTCATTTCCGGGTCGGGGAAGAGGTTTTCTTCCCCGGCGCAAATTTCGCCACAGGCCAGGAGTCCGGCCAACAACATGACGATTCGCAATTTCATCGGGGCCACTCTCTCAGCGCTTGAAGGTGAAGTACTTGGTCGAGAACTTGCCGGCGGAGTCGGAGAGGAAAGCCTTGTCGCCTTGCGACACGTGCCCGTCCACCCAACTGATGTTGAATTTGTTGTTGTGCCGCGAAGTCGGCGCCCAATCCGTCGTCCAATCCCAGGCCGGGACGCTGGCGTAATTGAGCTGGTCGACCAGCATGACCGTATCGGACGGACTATCGACGCCGGTCCGCATCTGCCAGACTGTATTGCCGCCGAACGCCAATGACGCGGGCGCGCCGCAGTAGACGTTCATGCCGTAGCTGGTGGTGCTGGAGTCCACCGCGTAGGTACGCGTGTCGGTCGCGCACAGGACCTCGGGAAGCGTTTTGACGTATCCGAGTTGGTACAGAACGCCCTGCCAGCAGCGGCCATCGCTCAATTCACCGGATGTCGCCGGCATGGCGGTCGCATAGCCGCAAACGACCGGAAGCAGCATCTGGTCATAATCGTTGGAGAAAAACTCCAATTGCAAACCAAGCTGCTTCAAGGTGTTGACGCACTTGATCGACTGCGCCGCCGCCCGCGCCTTGGACAGGGCCGGCAGCAGCATCGATGCCAAAATCGCGATGATCGCAATTACGACCAGGAGCTCAATGAGGGTGAATCTCTCTTTTTGCATAACACATCCTTTCATGATTTGGGGCGTCAAAAATACGCCCGTGATGCTCATGGGATATATTATAGCAAAAAGAAATTATTTTGTCAAGGGGGTTTGAATAAATAATTCAATATTTTTCAAACACCCTTGAATAAATCGTGCTTTTGTCAGGTTTTCATGGTTCCCTCCACAGGATGTCGCAGGCGATATCGTTGCCGGTGAAGCGCCATGTCCCGTCGGGCTGACGCACGGTATGACCGAGATTGCTCCGCCATTCGCCCGGCAGGGCGAAATCCGCCGAGGATTCGCCGGGGCCGGTGGCGGCGATGACGATGGCGTCGCGGCCGTCGTCGCTTCGGAACGCGCCGAAACGCAGGTTGCCGGATTGGCGCAACGGCGTCGGCGCGGCGACTTCCGCGTCGCCGAGCAGGCAGGGGGCCAGTTCGGCGAGTTCGCGGGCCACGAAACAGATCTCCGGCCAGCGTTGTTCGTACTCGTCGACTCCGCTGGTGAACATGTCGAAATAGCTGTAGAAGATGAACCCCCTGGCTCCGTGCAATGCCGCCAGCAAGCTCATCGTCAGCGTTTCTTCGGCGGTCGGCCAGCGGTAGCGCTCTTGAGCTCCCGGAGTGGAATTGTAGCTGACCCAGTTCATCCACTGCGGGATGCTCCACAACGCCATGCCGTCGCCGGAGGCGAGGTTGGCGGCGACCGTTCCGAGCGCCGTGTCCAGCCCTCCGATCGACCGGGTGCCGCCGTAGATCGGGTACTGGTCGAAGCCGTAGATGTTGCAGGTGTTGCCGTATTGCAGCATCGCGTCGGGCTGCAGATAGACCCCGAGGGTGGGATGCTCCGGATCGAGGCGGTTGACCGCGGCGTTGCGGCGGCGCATGGCGTTGCGCTCCTCGACCGGCTGTTCGTCCGAGAGATACCAGGCGAGCAGCGCCGGATGATCAGCCAGCGCTTTGATGGTTTTTTCGGTATTGGCCGGGTCGTGGCGCATGTAGTCGAGCGACGGGATGACCATCAGTCCGGCGGTCCGACAGGCGTCGTAGACCTCCCGCACCGATTCCGGGTACTGCGCTTCGGAGCCGTCGAGCCGGTAGCCGAGGCCGTCGTAAGGCAGGATGCAGTTGAAGTCCGCCGCGCCGATGGCGGCGATTTCCCGGTCCAGCGACGGCTGAAAGCGGCCGGAAATCGCCCGGTTTAGATAGAGGCCGATCGGCAGGAATTTTTCGCCGCCGACGCGCAGGCGGCCCCGTTCGTCGAGGGCCACCCGCGCCGCTTCCGGAGCTTCGACGACGGTGAAAGCGACGGAATCCGACGGCGCGCCGTCGATGGCCGGAGTACAGGTCAGGGTGTATTCGCCCGGCGGCAGTTCCAGGTCGAAGGCGACACGCTGGCCGCGCAGCGGAAAGGCCGCTTCGTGGAGGATTCCGCCCCCGGCATCGCGGACCGCCAGGCGCACTTCGTGAACCTCCCGGTCGGCGTTCATGACCTGGACGCCGAGTTCGTAACGGGCCATGCCGGCCGGGATGGCGTGGGGCTGGCGCGGCGCCAGCATCGTGACGTAGCTCTGCAACTCCTGGCGGCGGATGAAAAAATCGCAGAAACGGATTTTGCCGGTGTGTCCCATCAGCATGTAGGGGACGAATTGGATGCTCAGGCCGTTTTCGGGAACATTGAGCACGCCGGAGATCTGACGCCAGTCGCCGGGGCCGGCGATCCTCGGCACGTAACTGCCGCCCACATGCTGGCCGTCGCGGGAGATTTCCATGCAGATGGCGGCGCTGGTTTCGCCCGAAGCCACCGCTTCGACGAAGGCCCAGCCGCCGAATTCATAGGAGCCCGGACCGAGTTGGACTCCGATCGCGCCGAGCGGATAGGCCGCCGGATCGGCGCGTTCGTAGACCAGGGCGTTGCCGCCGTTGCGGCCCGCCCCCGGCTCCCAGCGGTAACCGGGGGGCAGCGTCCAGGAGGCGGCGCGACTCAGATCGGGGTCGGGAAAGAGATTTTCCGACGCCATCGCCGCGCACCCCGCGACCAGGAGCAGAAGGGAGGTCAGGCGACGCATTCAGCGGACCTCCATCCAGCCGGTGCTGATGCCGAGATTGGCGGCGCCGCTGGAGCCGAGCGTTTCGACATGGCCGTCGGCGAAGGCGAAATTGGCGCGTTTGCTGTGGACGAAGCAGCTTTTGCCGACTCCGCTGCTGCTGGTATCCCAGCGGGAAATCCATACCGCGGTGCTGTCGGCGAAAATCGGCAGCCGCGAAGGGCTCATCGTGCTCGAACCGTCGGACAGGAAACCCGAGGTCCAGTAACCGGCTTTCTTATTGGTCACCGTGTCGAATTTCAGCGACAGACCGCCGGAACCGATGAACATGCCATAGGCGCGGTAAACCCATCCGTCGTAGGGGATTGCCTTGGCTTCCGCGAAGCCGCCGAGCAGGGTCGGGCAGAAGAAGCTGCCGACGAAGCCGCCGTAGGGGCTCGCCGCCGCGGTGTCGATGCTGTAGACCTTGCCGGCGGTCATGCTGCGCGGCCAGTACCAGGGATCGCCGCCGTCGACCTCCGGCATGATTTCCCCGTTGTAGTCGTCGGAGTACATCACCACGCCCA
>JAVBSD010000304.1:0-3444 GCA_031547325.1 Victivallaceae bacterium
TACGCCGGCAGCGACACCTACGCCACCGCCAAAATCCTCGGCGCCGCGCTGCGTTATGCCGGCGGCTTCGACGTGGTGATGACCGGCGAACGGGCCACCGACGGCGACACCGGACAGGTGGGGCCGGAGCTGGCGGCGGAGCTGGGGGCGACTCTGGCGACCTTTGTCGACGCGGCGGCGCCGGGGGAGAATTCCTGCCGGGTCGAGCGGTCGACCGAACACGGCGTCGAAACCATCGATCTCGACTTCCCGGCGGTGTTGTGCGTCACCAAGGCGATCGGGGAGGCGGGCTTGCCGACCCTGGCGGGCTTCCGGGCGGCGCGGCGGCGGGAAATTCCGGCGGCGGGGCAGAAGGAACTGCAGATTCCGGCCGACTGGATCGGGCTCGCCGGGTCGCCGACGCGGGTGGTGAAAATTTTCCGTCCGGCGCTGGCGCGGCAATGCCGCAAGCTCGCCGCGGCCGATCCGGCGGCGCTTCGCTCGGCGGTCGACGAGCTCGCGCTCTTCCTCGGAGGTGCGCGGTGAAGGTCTGGATCGTCGCCGAACAATTCGCCGGGAAGCTGGAACCGGTCAGCTATGAGCTTCTGCAACGCGCGCGCGATCTCGGCGCGCCGGGCGGCATCGGCGCGTTGGTGGTGGGACCGGCGCTGAGCTGGGAGGAGCTGGAGGAGCTGATCGCCCGGGGCGCCGACACGGTGCTGGCCTGGGAATCCGACGCCTTGAAACATTTTGAACCCGAAGCGTACAGCGCCTGCCTGGAGGCGACGGTCCGGGAGTTTGCGCCTGAAATCGTGCTCGGCGGCGCCACCGCCGCCGGGCGCACTTGGATGCCTTATTCGGCGATGCGTCTGGCGACCGGGCTGACCGCCGACTGCACGCTGCTGGAGATCGACCCGGAGTCGGGGCTGCTGCTGCAGACCCGTCCGGCGATCGGCGGCAACATCATGGCCACGATCAGGACGCCGGCGCGGCGGCCCCAGATGGCGACGGTGCGGCCGCGTTCGACCTCCGAGGCCGAAGTGATTCCGATGCATCCGGGGCAGATCATCCGGCGCCGGGTGCCCGCCGAATGGCTGAGCACGCGGCAGCGGCCGGTCGGATTCGTTCCTTCCGGCGCCGCGGTCGAGCTGGCCACCGCCTCCAGGGTGGTGGCGGTCGGGCGCGGCGTCAAAAAGCCGGAAAACATCAAATTGGCGCGGCAGTTGGCCGACGCGCTCGGGGCGGCGCTCGGCGCGACCCGCGAGGTGGTCGACCGGGGCTGGCTGCCTTACAGCTGCCAGATCGGCCTCTCGGGGCGCACGGTGACGCCGGATCTCTACGTCGGGCTCGGTGTTTCGGGGGCGATCCAGCATCTTGCCGGGATGCAGACCGCCAAGCGCATCGTCGCGGTCAATACCGATCCCGAGGCGCAGATTTTCGCCGTCGCCGATTTCGGCATCGTCGGCAATCTCACCGAAGCGGTGCCGGCTCTGATCGCGCGTCTGGCCAGGGGAGGTGAGCTGTGAATTCCTATCGGCCGGTAACGCCCGCAACAGCGAGCGAGCTCGCCGCCATCGTCGGCGACAAATACCTGATTTATAATGACGTTGAGCGGCTCGAACCTTTTTCGCGCGACGAAGTTCCCGGCATTCATTACCGCCGGCTGCCGGAGGCGGTGGTGCGTCCGGCCGATGCGCGGGAGATCGCGTCGGTGGTCAAGCTGGCCAACCGCGAAAAAATTCCGGTGACGCCGCGGGGGGCGGGCTCCGGGCTTTCCGGCGGGGCGGTGCCGGTTTACGGCGGCATCGTCATCGCCACCGACCGGCTGAACAAAATTCTCGAGCTCGACGCCGACAACATGATGATCACGGTCGAACCCGGTGTGATCGCCAACGACATCAACGAATTTCTCAAGCCGCACAAGCTTTTTTACGCCGGCTATCCGATGAGCATGGAAACCTGTTACATCGGCGGCAACGTCGCGGAAAACGCCGGCGGCGGCAAGGCGGTCAAGTACGGCGTGACTTCGCGTTACGTGCTTGGCGCCGAAGTGGTTTTGCCGACCGGGGAGATTCTGGAGGTCGGCGGCAAGCTGCTCAAGGACGTCACCGGCTACAATCTGCTGCCGCTGTTGATCGGTTCGGAGGGGACGCTGGGGATTTTCACCCGGATCATTCTGAAGCTGATTCCGCTGCCGGAGCGTCAGATCGACTTGCTGGCGTTGTTTCCGGATTCGATTGGCGCGATTCGCGCGGTGCCGGCGATGATGACCGGGTCGGGGATCATTCCGACTTCAATTGAATACATGGATCAGAGTTCGGTGGTCGCGGCCTGTCGTTATCTCAATGAAACGCTGCCGTATCAGGACTGTGGCGCGATGTTGCTGGTCAGTGTTGACGGCGGCGATCCGGAGTTGCTTGCGGACCAGGCGGAGTTGCTCGGGGATTTCCTGATCCGGCATGGGGCGACCGACGTTTACGTCGCCGACAATCCGACTGATTCGGAGCGTTTATGGAAGATCCGGCGGAACATTGCGGAGGCTTTCAGTTTATATTTCCCGCGTCAATCGGGAGAGGATGTGGTGGTGCCGCCGGCGGCGCTTGCGTCGGTGGTGGAGGAATTCGAATGTTTGGCGGCGCGTTACGGGGTGGAGATCCCCAGTTACGGCCATGCGGGCGACGGCAATCTCCACAGCCGGATCAGTGCCGCCGACACCTTGGCGGACGAGGAATGGGAACGGATTCTGCCGCAATTGCTCGACGAGTTGTATGCGGTGGTTCGCCGGCATGGGGGGCGTATTTCCGGCGAGCATGGGATTGGGTGCAAGCGCAAGGATTACATGAACCGGGTGGTGTCGGAGGAGTATATTGAGCTTTTGCGCAGGATCAAGCGGGTGTTCGATCCGGAATGGATTATGAATCCGGGAAAGATTTTTGACTCCGAGGCGGCGGGCGCCGCTCCCCCAAAATAAAAAAAACAATAAAATAGTCGCCCGGGGCGCAGCCCCGGGCAGGGTCCAGGTCCCGTGGACCTGGCGCGGTCCAGCTGCGTAAGCTGGTCGCCTGTCTAAACAGGCGAAACGGTAAGGAAGCCCGAGCGGGAGCGAGGGCGGAGCCGCCCGGTCGGCGATGGTGGAGTACGAGGGGCGAAGTCCCGAGTACGGAACATGGAGCCGGGCCGGACGCGCCACCGGAGCGCGAACCAAAAACTTCTTTATACCAATTTGCAATCTTAGGGTTAGTAATGTATATTATCACATCGTCTATTATGGAGGTTGTGATGAGACCCCGGAAGCAATTCAGCGAAGAAGCGAAAGCCTCGGTACGTTCGGCAATGAAACGTAGTGGAACCGTGGAAGAGTTTAAGCGTCTTCAGGCAGTTTATATGCGTATGGAGTTTGGTCTTCGCGCCGCGGAAATAGGGAAAGCCCTGGGGTTGCATACTGCCAGCGTATGGCGGATTCAT
>JAVBSD010000288.1:0-2663 GCA_031547325.1 Victivallaceae bacterium
AACGCCGCGGGGCGTCGGCCGCCGCGGCGTTGAGGCGAAGAAGTTTTCGCGCTTACAGATCGGGGTCGATTTTGTCGGTGGGGCCGTTGAACTGGCTGCTTTTCATCACTTCGACGTGGCCGTCGACGAAGCCGGCGGAGCTGCGGCCGTTGTAGGCGTCCTTCTGACCGCCGTGCGGGAAGCCGGAGCCGTCGTAGCCGTCCCAGTGGGTGGCCTTGGAATAAACGCGTTCGCTGGCTTTGCCGGCGGCGTGGTTGCAGTCCATGAACAAGGTGACGCCGGAGGGATTCTTGATCGTGGACATGGTCGGCGGGACCGTGCCGAGCATGTTTTTGCCGGTGGTGAGCGCCATCAGGTAGGCGTTCATCCAGTAGGCGACCCAGCTGACGTCGCCGGTGGTCGTGGCGAAGGTGGCCGGACAATAATAGGGCGAATTGATCTTGACCGAATTGCCCAGCAGCTCGATCGGATCCGGCTTGTCCGGCAGGCCGGTCGGCACATAGGCGTTGAGCTTATACAGCCACTTGTATTCATGGTTCTGGTAATCCATGAAGTGATCGTTGTAGTCGCCGGTGTACATGAAAGTGCCGGTGGTCAACTGCTTGACGTTGGAGACGCATTTGGCCTGCTGCGCCGCGGCGCGGGCCTTGGACAGGGCCGGCAGCAGCATGCTGGCGAGGATGGCGATGATCGCGATCACCACCAGGAGTTCTATGAGCGTGAACGGCGACTTTTTCATGGGCACTTCTCCTTGGTTGTCAGGTTGATGAGACTTTATGCCTTAACGGCTCAGAGCTTCCAGAAGTTGACGGCGGGCTTCGGCGACGACCTTTCCCTGGTCGGCGGTTGCCGCAAGCACCTGATCGGCGAGGCGGCCGGGCAGCCGGGCCAGCTCGGCGTCGTTGTCGCGGGCGGCTTTGGCGGCGACCAGGTCCAGCAAGAGGTAGTCTTCGAGTCCGGCGCGCCACATTTTCCAGCGCCGGCCGGCGATGACGTTGCCTGCGGCGTCGAGGTAGTTGATGCCGTAGTTGGGTTTGCCCGGCTCGGTGCGGAAATTCACCGTGCGCGCGGTCCAGAAGGAGCAGCCGTCGAGTTTTTCGCGCCAGGCCAGCCACGGCAGGGTGCGGTAGCCGCCGGGCGCCTGCTGGGGCATGGCGTCGCAGGCGTAGGTCCACACCGGCAAGCCGGTGGCGCGGGCCGCCGCGAAGGAATCTTTGAAAATCGGGCTGCCGATGTGGCCCGCGACCGGGCACCACAAAGCGAGGTACGGTGCGAATTGTTCGACCACCGCCGGGTCGCGGTCGAGCATGTCGGAGAAGATGCGCACCTTGGGATCGTGGGCCTGGATCGCCCGCGCCGAATCGAGGAATTCCCGATGCAGTTGCTCGTCGTAGATATGCAGATACCAGCGGTCGTAGCCCAGACCGGCTTCGGCCAGCGTCGCGGTCAGGCGGTCGAGCCAGGCATTGTACTCCGGCTTCCAGCCGCCGCTGGCGCGGACGAACCACACCTCGATGGTCAGTTCGAAGCCGTCGCCGGGAAGCGCCCGGACCGCCTCGCCGATCCGGCCGAGATCCGCCGGCGGCGCGTCCATCTCGAAGAACGGTATCGAGAAGACGTTGACCCGGGATTCGAGCAGCAGATCCCGGGTCGACGGATCGAGGGCGGCGCCGTAGTCCCAGTTGTAGACCCGGATCGGCATGACGTCGGGGAGGCGGACCGGGTCGACGGTGATTTCCAGCGGCATCGAACGGACCGCGAACTTGCCGTCGGCGGGGATGATGTCGAGGGTTCCGGCGTAAACGCCGGGCGCGGCGTCGCCGGTGGCGACGGCGAGCTCCAGCGCCGCCGTCTGGCGGCGGCCGATTTCGAAGACCGGATCGGCCTTGAGCGAATGCGGCAGGTCCGGAACGCCGTCGATCAAGCGCAGCAGCGAAGGCTCGACCAGCGCCGCCGCGTCGCCCGAAAGACGCAGCATGTAGCTCTGGGGCCGGTCGGTGTCGTTGCGCGCCAGCAGGATTCCGGCGTCGGCGGCGTTTTGCGGCAGGCGCATCGCGAAGCCCCGGCCGTCATCGCCGTTTACCGGAGTGTCGGGGCCGACCACCATAAGGTTGTCGACGATCTGCCAGTTGAAGGCCTCCTGGGCCAGCCGGGCGGCGGCGGCGGCGATTTCATCGCTCGCGGCGGCCGCAGCGTAGCCGGAGGCGTCGACCAGGTCGCCCAGCCGGGCGGCCTCGGCGGCCTGTTCCGGCGCGATCGCCGCCAGCGGGACGAACAACGCTTCGGAGCTCCCCGACAACGCCGGCTGTGAATTGGCCGGCGGATCGATTTCCAGCACGATTTCGCCGATCGCGGCCCAGACGCCCTGGGAGTTGTAGTCGACGCCGATCGCCGCGGTGACCATCGTCGAACGGTCGGAACGGGTCAAGAGCGCGGTGACGGTTTCCCATTGCGGCTGCCCGGAGTTGTTGGCCCCGGTGACCCCGGTGACCACATTGCCCCAGGAACCGGATTCGCCCAGCAGCACCGCCAGGTTGGGGCGGGTGCCCATGACCCGGGCGGTCAGGCGGACGGTCCGGGCGTCGCCGAGCCGCTCCGCCGGAATGTCGAAGACCAGGAACTGCCAGCTCTTCATCGTCGGCATGCCGAAGACCAATGCCGCC
>JAVBSD010000378.1:0-4238 GCA_031547325.1 Victivallaceae bacterium
TACGCCGCCGAAACGGTGCGGCAGTCGGCCTCCAACACCCCCTATGCCGATAACCGCGGCGGCTTTTTCCTGTCGGTGGTGCCGGAGTACTGGGGCGGCTGGGGCACCTGGGGCGGTTTGGGCGATTATCACGGCGGACGCGGCAACTTCATGTTCATGGACGGACACGTCGAGGGGCTCAAGCTGAAACCCGTATTCAGTGAACGCGTGGCCGAATACCACAGCAAAATGTACGAAGCCGGGATCTGAAGCGATGCGTTGTTTCCGGTTGATCGGATGGCTGGCGGTGTGGGCGGCGGCGGCGGGAGCCGCCGCCTGGGAAGTCGCGCCGGCGGAGGCGGAACCTTTTCAGTCCGCCTGGTGCCGCAATATCGAAGGACGCCAAAATGTCGACGGCGCGCTCTTTGGCCGGGTCACCGGCGGCGATCCCTTTTTCGGCGTCGCCCAGGTCGGGTTGCCCAAGGCCGAGGCCGCCTGGTTGGCCTTTGAAATGGCCTGCGACGCGCCCGCAGGCGGCGTGGCCCAGTTCTTCATCAACCTCGAATCCGATCAATCCGGCCTGCTGGTCGAACAGCCGCTCGCCAACGACGGCAAATTCCATCGCTACACGGTCGCGCTCGACCAGCTCCCCGGGTGGGATCAGCTGACGCGGATCGAAACCTTCCGCTTCGACCCGATCCAGCCCGGCGCCGCCGGCGACAGCTTCAAAATCCGCAGAATTTGGCTGGTCGCTTCCCCCGATCAGCTGCCTCCCTTCGTCCGCGAACCCGATTATTCCCCGATCGACTACGACTTTTCCCAGCCCGGCGCCGGGCGGATTTTCCTCGACGGCTACGCCCACAACCTCGACGGCCGCCGGATCGCCGACGGGGCGCTGCAGATGACCGTCGCCGGAAGCGATCCGTATTTTGCCATCGTCCCGGTCAACCGGCCGGCGGCCGAAATCGATCGCCTCGCGGTGGAAATGGCCCTCGAAGGCGCCCCAAGCAAGATGCAGTTGTTCTACAATTTCGGCTCGATCGGCGGCCTGGCCGAACAGCAGGTGATCGCCGACGGCGAATTCCACGTCTACACCTTTGAGCTCGACAAATTCAAAAGTTTCACCGACAACGGCGGGCTGGACAACTTCCGTTTCGACCCGGTGCATCCGGGCCAGGCCGGCGACCGGATCGCCATCCGTTCGATCCGGTTGTTCGCCGAAAACGGCCGTCCCCAACTGCCGCCCGGCGCGACGGTTCCGCCGGCCGGCCGCGGCGAACTGGTCGTCGACGGCTTCCGCCAGCTCGGCCTCGGCGGCGACGCCGCGGCGCGGACCGTGCTCGGCTGGAGCTACGACCGGGAGTTCCTCTACATCCGTTTTGCCAGCGAACTCGACAACGTCAAGTACGTCGCCAATTGCCGCGACCGCGACGGCCAGGTCTACATGGACGATTCGCTGGAATTTTTCCTGAAGCCTGCCGACGACCATTATTTCCAGCTGGCGGTCAACCCGGCCGGAACGCTTTTCGACGGCCGCGTTTCGGTGGAAAATAGCCAAGACGGCGTGATGGACAGCAGTTGGGATTCGGGCGCCGAAGTCACCGCCGACATCCAGCCCGGCGTGTGGTCGGGGACCCTCAAAATTCCCTTCGCCGCCCTCGGCTTGCCCGACGGCCCCAAAGAACCGTGGCGGGTCAACGTGGTCCGCAACAGCCTCGCCGACGGCAAGGGCCGCAGCGGCTGGAACTTCTACGCCGGCCGCAACCACCAGCTCGACACCTACCGGATTCTCGCATTCGGCGACGCCGCCTCGCCGCGGGTGCGGCTGGAATCGCCGGGCAACCTCTACGCCGGCGGCAACCGGGCGGTCTTCGCCAACCCCGACCGGGCGGCGGTCACCGCGGCGGTGGTGCTGCGCGACCTGGCGAGCGGCGCGGAAACCCGCTTCTCCGCTTCCGGAAACGACGCCGAAATCGCGGTGCCCTACACCATTGTCCGCCCCGGCCGCTATCAGATGCTGGTTTCGGCCGGCGACGGCCGGGTCGACTGGTTCGCCGACGTGCTGAAATTCACCAGCGCCGACCTCTCCGGCGACCTGGCCGCCTGGCTGGAACGGCTTATGGGCGCGCCGGAATCGGATGAACGCGAAGGACTTTTGATTACCGGCCGCCGCCTGTCCGCCGAGCTGGCCGCTTCAGGGCAGCTGGACGTCGGCGTCTACCGCGACTTCGAGGCGGCGGCCGGGGAGTTCGTCACCGGCCTGGCGCTGGCGGAGCTGGCGGCGGCGACCCGGAGCAACTTCGGGGTTGCCGACTGGCCCTTCGCCTTGGCGCGGGCCGATTCGATGTGGAAAATCTTCCGTTCGCTGGCGCCGGAATTTCCGGAATTCCACGGCGAACCCTGCGCCGAATTGTTCGTCGAAGCCGCCGCCAACGAGGTCGAAGCCGTCCAGCTGCTGCTGGTCGGACTCGACGCACCGGTCAGCGGTATCACCGTGAACGCCGGCGCGTTGAGCGGTCCCGCCGGCGTGATCGGCTTCGACCGGATCGGGATTTACGGCGTCGAGTACATCGACACCACCGGGATGCTGACCAACTACCCGGTGGAATTCCGGGGCGAATACCCGGAAATGCTGCTGCCGCGCGACACCTGCGAGGTCGCGCCCCGGCGGATCACGCCGGTGTGGATCGAGATCGCGGTGCCGTCCGGCACGCCGGCCGGCGAATATGCCGGCACGGTTTCCGTCGCCGTCCCCGGCCGCGATGCGCTGCAAGTGCCGCTGCGGCTGAAGGTTTGGGATTTTGAGCTGCCCGCAACCCCGTATCTGCGGACCGCGATGAGCTGCAACCAGAACGAGGTGCTCGAATACCAGGCCAAACTCCAGGGCGCGCCGTTGAGCGAAGAGCAGCGTTTCACCGTGCTCGACAACCTGGCCAAATTCATGCTGGCGCACCGGATGAATCCGAGTTACATCTACGAATGGAGCTGCTATTCGGGCGTGCCGACGCCCTATCCGATGCCGGAACAGTTCGGCGAATACGCCCGGCTCGGCCTCAACGCGGTCAGCATCGCCAACCTGACTCCCGGCGGGTTTTCTTCTCCGGCGTCGGAGCTGCGCGAATGGTACCGCCGGCACGGCGGCAAGCTGATCGACAGCATCAAGGCCAATTACGAGGCGGCCCGGGCCGCCGGGGTCGCCGACGCGCTCTATCTCCACGCCATGGACGAGGTTTTCGCCCACCGCGAAGCCGCCGGCAAGGCGGAGGTGCTGCGCGACCTGGTCGCCGAATGGCGGCGCGAGGCGCCCGAAGTCCAGGTCGAATGCATCACCTACGTGCTGCCCGAACTGATCGGGACCGTCGATATCTGGTGTCCGTCGATGAGCATGATGGACAATCAGTTCGACCAATACCAGGCGCGGCGGGCGGCGGGCGAGGAGATGTGGCTTTACACCTGCCTGGGGTCGCCGGCCAAAGGGATGGAGCCTTCGTTCGTGCTGGAATCGGCGGCGATGGACCTGCGGCTGATCGGGTGGATCTGCCGGCGGTACCAAGCCGACGGCTATCTGTACTACGAAATGACCCGCTGGCGCGACAATTATCCGGAAAACGGCGTGGCGTGGCCGTCGCGTCCGTGGCGTCCGATCGGCGACGCCGGCTACAACGGCGAAGCGGCATTGGTTTATCCCGGAAAGAGTTGGGATGTGCCGCCGGTATCGTCGGTGCGCCTGGCCAACCTCCGGGACGGCTTCGAGGACTTCGACTTGCTGAAGCTGCTGGAAGAGCGCTGGGAAGCGCGGGGTCGATCGCTGGCGACGCCGGAGGAGGCGCGGCGGGTGGAAGCGCTGCTGGGCGCGGCGGAACTGGTTCCGGACTACCGCGACTACTCCGCCGACCCGTCCGAGCTGCGCCGCCTCCGCCGCGAAGCCGCCGCCCTGATCGAAAAATTCGCCGAGTGAGCTCTTCGCGGTTGCATTCTCCCTGAACCGTGGTATACTAAGGAAGTAACCTTTCAGGGAGAAATAACCGATGACTCTGGCCCGACTTGAGCCGCCGTTTTTGTGGGGCGCCCAATACTATCGCGCGCCGACGCCGGCGCGGGAGTGCTGGGCGCGCGACCTCGGACACATGCGTGAACTCGGATTCAATCACGTCAAATTCTGGGTCCAGTGGCGCTGGAGCGAGCGCCGTCCGGGCGAATTTTATTTCGACGACCTCGACGAGCATCCACACGACCTTTCACACGACCTTTCACACGAC
>JAVBSD010000395.1:0-5853 GCA_031547325.1 Victivallaceae bacterium
GACGCCGATGACTCCGATTCTCAAGTCTTTCATAAAGAGGCCTTCCTATTTTTATATCTGGTTATTTCCACTGCAATTTTTTTCACCGCCGGCAGGATGCCCGGCTTTTCCACCGTGACGGCGGCCGCTTCGACCAGCCGGTGCTCCAGGCACAGCCGGGCGCAGGCTTCGGCGAAAGCTTCCAGCAGCCGGAACCGCGACTTGCGCCCCAGTTCGATGACCTTTTCGGTCAGCTCCTGGTAATCCACCGCGTCGGCGAGTGAATCGGAGGTGCCGGCCGCATAGAGATCGACCGCCAGCCGCAGGCTGACCAGGAGTTCCCGCGGCGCGATGCGCTCGTCCTCCATGGTGCCGATCACCGTCCGGACCGCGATCTTCTCCAGAATCACCGCGTCCATGGCATCACGCTTCCGCCTCGCCGGCGTCGCCTTCGACGGCCGCCGGAACGGCTTCGGCGGTTTTGCCGGTTTTGCCGCCGCGCTTGCGGCGGCGGCGTTTCCGCGGCTTTTCCCCGGCCTCGGGTTCACCGCCGCCGCCATTGGAACGCCACAACGCGGCCAGGTCCTCGGATTGCCACATCGCCTCATTCTGGATTTTCAGGAATTCGAAGGAATGCGCGAAATTGTGGCTGGCACCGAAACGGTCGCGGCGGTTGCCGGACCTGAGCAGCGGCTGCCACATGATAATCCGCTCGGATGAAGCGATCAGGCGCTTGATCATGCAGTGCGGCGTCAGCACCTTGCGAACCGTATCCTCGACGGCTTCGCCGTCGAGGTCGCCGTCATTCCACAGCCGGCCGGGCGGATTGCCCTGTTCGAGTTCGACGAAGGGCAGCACCAGCGAAGCCATGGCGATCGAGATGCTGGCCCGGTACAGTCCCTTGTCCACCCGCTGATTGCGGACTTCCAGGAGGCGCATGGCGTATTCGGCCTGGGGGCTGCCCCAGTGCCGGTCGAGAAAGGAGAGGAAATACTGCAGCAGTCCGTATTCGCGGGCCACCGCGAAAATGCGGTGCGACCACATCGCTTTGAGGATCTTCTCCAGCTCCAGCGTCAGCCGCGACGGCGACGCGTGGCACAGCAGTGCCGCGTGCTGCCGCACCGCCCGGTCGGTTTCCGGCTCCAGGGAGAAATCGTACTGGCCGGCCAGCTTCAGCGCGCGCAGCAGGCGCACCGGGTCTTCTTCGAAGCGGTCGTCGGGGTTGCCGATCGCGCGCACTGTTTTGGCCTCGATATCAGCCAGCCCCTGGCCGGTGAAATCCCGGATTTCTCCGGATTCGGTGTCGTAGAAGAGCGCGTTGACGGTGAAGTCGCGCCGCATGGCGTCTTCGAAAGCGTTGCCGAACTCGTTGTCGTCGAAGATCAGTTTTTCCGGCAGATGGTCGCGGTGGCGCAGCGGCGCTGGGGTCGCGCCGGGCGCGGAGGGCGCGCGGCGGAAGGTGCTGACCTCGACGATTTCGCCGCCGGCGTGGACGTGGACCAACTTGAACCGCTTGCCGATGATCCGGGCCTGGCGGCGGCCGAAGACGTTGCGGATCTCCTCCGGGGTGGCGGCGGTGGCGATGTCGTAATCCTTGGGTTCGCGGCCGAGCAGGAGATCGCGGACCGCGCCGCCGACGATGTAGGTTTCATATCCGGCGCGGCGCAGTTCTCTGGTGAGCCGTTCGATGTACGGCGCCACCTCCAGGCGCTGGCGCCGGGTGGTTCCGGTCTCGGCGGTGGTGGCGTTTACGGCGACGGAGCCGGAATCGTTGCCGATCCAGCCGATGATTTTTTTGAGGTATTTTTTCATATTCGCTTCCGGGCCGGTTTCAATCGTCGCGGCGCACGATCAGGGTGTCGACTCCGTCCAGCGCCGGATTCCGTTCCGGGCAGTCGGCGTTGTAGTGCAGGCCGCGGCTTTCCCGGCGGCTGAGCGAGCAATCGATGATCAGTTCGGCCACGGTGGCGATATTGCGCAGTTCCACCAGGTCGGGGGTCAGGATGAAGTCCCAGTAATACTTCTCGATCTCCTGGCGCAGCAGCTTGGCCCGTGCCTTGGCCCGCTCCAGGCGCTTGGTGGTGCGGTAGATGCCGACGTAGTCCCACATGAAACGGCGCAGCTCCTCCCAGTTGTGGGAGATCACCACCATTTCATCGGAATTGGTGGCGTTGCCGCTCGACCACAGGGGAATCGCCAGCGCCGTCGACTGCGCCTTCAGCTTGTCGCAATGCTCCCGGCCGTGCCGGGCGGACAGTTTGGCCACCACCAGCGCTTCAAGCAGGCTGTTGCTGGCCAGGCGGTTGGCGCCGTGAAGCCCGGTACAGCCCGATTCGCCGACCACGTACAGTCCGGGGATGCCGGTGTAGCCGTTGACGTCGGTTTTGACTCCGCCGCACAGGAAATGCGCCGCCGGGACCACCGGAATCAGGTCGGTGGCCATGTTGCAGCCGGCTTCGAGGCATTTTTCGAAAATATTGGGGAAACGCCGCCGCAGTTCATCCTCGGATTTGTGGCGGATGTCGAGGTAGACGCAGGCTTCGCCGGTGCGTTTCATGCGGTCGTCGATGGCCCGCGCCACCACGTCGCGGGGGCCGAGGCTCTTCAGCGGATGGTAGTGCTGCATGAATTCCACCGGTTCGCCTCCGGGCGTTTCGCGGCATTTCAGGACCGCCCCCTCCCCGCGCACCGCTTCGGAGATCAGGAATGAGCGTTCGTCGGGGTGGTAGAGGATGGTCGGATGGAACTGGATGAATTCCATATTGGCGATGGTCGCGCCGGCGCGGTAGCCCATCGCGATGCCCGCGCCGCAGGCGACATCGGGATTGCTGGTGTACAAATAGCCCTTGCCGGCGCCGCCGCAGGCGATGGTGGTGGTGGCGGCCAGAAAGGTTTTGATCCGCTGCGTCCGGACGTCGAGGGCGTAGGCGCCGAGGCAGCGGTTGGCGCCGGGCAGGCCGAGCCGCCGGGTGGCGATGACGTCGATCGCCATGTGGTAATCGAGCAATGTAATGTTGGGATTGGCGCGGCACGCCTCGATCATGATGCGTTCGATTTCGGCGCCGGTGATGTCGCCGGCGTGAAGGATGCGGCGCTTGTTGTGACCGCCTTCGCGGCCGAGGTCGTAGTCGTCCTGCTTGTCGGTGAAGCCGAGTTCGCCGCGGGTGGTGAACTGGGCGCCGCGCCCGATCAGCTCGTTGATGACCTCGGGACCGGCTTCGACGATGGTGCGCACCACCGCTTCGTCGCACAGGCCGGCGCCGGCGACCAGGGTGTCGGCGACGTGGTCGTCGAAGCTGTCCAGCTCATCGATGACGCAGGCCACGCCGCCCTGGGCGCAACTGCTGTTGGCGTCTTCGAGCCGCCTTTTGGAAAGCACGGCGACTTTGCCGCCGGCCTCTGCCAGATGCAGCGCACTGGACAATCCGGCCAGACCGCTGCCGATGACCAGATGGTCAAACTCAAAACATTCGCTCATTATGTGATTTTGATCCTTGAAAGAAGTCGAACAATAAGTTAAATTACACGTATTCATGGAAATTTCAAGGGAGACCGTGTGATTTTGAAGCTATTTAAACGGGAAGGCCGCGATCTGGTGTGGCGTGTCGGCTGGCGGGCGCGCCTGGTGAAACTGTCGGCGGTGGCCGTTTCTGCGGCGATGATGGCGGCGGCGCTGCCGCCTTTGAACTGGACCGGGCTGATCTGGATCGGCATGGTTCCGGCGCTGGCGGTGTTCCTCACGTCGCGGCCGCTGGCCGGCGGGTTTTACAGTTGGCTGTGGGCGAGCATTTTCGGCTGCGCCGGTTACTTCTGGCTGCGGGAGATCCATCCGGCGGTCCCGTGGCTGATCGGGCCGATTTACGGATTGTACTATCTGCCGCTGGGCTGGCTGGCGGGAATCTGGCGCCGCGCCTTTCTGGTGCCGCTGGCGACGCAGCTGGCCGGTTGCGACGCCGAGCGCCAGGCGCCTCCTCCGGCGTGGTGGCGCGAAATCCTGCTGACGCTGGCCATCGCGGCGCTCTTCGTGGTGCTCGAATACCTCCGCTGGCACATTCTGCCCTGGAATTACCTGTCGGCCACCCAGTGGCGCAATCAGGGGCTGATCGGCATCGCCGCCTATACCGGGACCTACGGCATCAGCTTCCTGATCGTGCTGGTCAACGCCGCGCTGGCGCTGACGCTGCTCGGGGCCTGGCGCTGCGGCCGCGGCTACCGCCGCGCCTGGGCGCTGGGCACCGCGATTCTGGCGCTGATGGCGGCTTTCGCATTGAGCATCTTCACCGTGGCAGCTCCGCAGCCCGGACCGTTCCGCAGCTTCAAGATCGGCGTGATCCAGCCCAATCCGCCGCAGCGCCGCCTCGACCTGTCGACCAGCCAGGTCCGTCTTCAGGACGCCGAGGCGCTGGCTGCCAATCTGGCGTTGTCGCGGCAGGTCGCCGGGGAAAATCCGCTGCTGATCGTCTGGCCCGAGACCTCGATCAGCGCGATGTTCCGCGCCGGCGACACATTCAGCCGCGGCTATCTCGGACAGGTTCGCGGGCTGCTCAACGAAGTCCGTGTCCCGCTGCTGCTGGGGACGCTCGACCTTGAGGAGCTGCCCGGCGGCGTCACCCGGCGCCCGGGGTACACCAACACGGTATGGATGCTCGGCGTCAATGACGACGGCTCGATTTTGAGCATGGACCGCTACGACAAGCAGCATCTGGTGCCTTTCGGCGAATACGTGCCGTTCCGGCGCTGGATTCCGTCCTTTTTCAGCGAATACATTTCGATGGGCGAGGATCTGACGCCGGGAACGCGCATGGAGCCTTTCGATATTCCGCCCGGTTTCAAGGCCGGCATCAACATCTGTTTCGAGGACATCTTTCCCTACATTGCCCGGCGGCAGGTCCAGCTCGGCGCCGATTTCCTGGTGGTGGGGACCAACGATTCGTGGTATCCGGAGAGCGCCGAACAGGAACAGCACCTGGCCAACAGCGTCTTCCGCGCCGTCGAAACCGGGGTGCCGATGGTGCGCTGCGGCAGCAATTCCGGCAGCGTGCTGATCCGGCCCGACGGCTCCATCGAACCGCTGGCCGGCCTGGCGCCGACGGAACGCGGCCGGGCGGCCGGCTGCTTCACCGTGACCGTGCCGACGGAGTACCGGCCGACCTGGTTTGTGCGCTTCGGCGAATGGTGGGTTCGGCTGTGCGAGCTCGGAACCTTCGCCGCGCTGCTGTATGCCTTTGTGATCTGGCGGCGGCGAACCCGCCGGCTCATCGCCGTAACCCGAAGCGAGGAGACCCTTTGACCATGAGTAAAAATCGATCGCTGTGGGCGCCGTGGCGGATTGAATTCATCCGCGGGCCCAGGGAGCACAGTTGTTTTCTGTGCGGCAACCGCGACGCCGCCACCTCCGGCGGCGAGGAGGAGCTGATCGTCCGGCGCGGCCGCGAGGTCTTCGTGATCCTCAACCGCTACCCCTACAACGCCGGGCATCTGCTGGTCGCGCCCTACCGCCATGTCGGCGAACTGGCGGATCTGACCGATTCCGAGCGCCACGAATTGATCGACATGACCGCCGAGGCGAAAAAAGGTTCTGGACGCCATTCTGACCCCCGACGGCTGCAACGCCGGGCTCAATCTCGGCAAGGCCGCCGGGGCCGGCGTCGCCGAACATCTTCACATGCACCTGGTGCCGCGCTGGGTCGGCGACACCAACTTCATGCCGGTCATCGCCGACGTCGGCTGCGTCCCCGAGGCGCTGAACGCCACCGCGCGGCTGCTGCGCGAACGCTGGGAGTACCCGCCGGCATGAAAATGCGTCTCGACTGCATCACCTGCGTCATCGGCAATGTGATTCACCTGGCGCGCGAAGCGGTGCCGGACCAGGTC
>JAVBSD010000399.1:0-3689 GCA_031547325.1 Victivallaceae bacterium
CCAGCTCGGCGAAGCAGGCTTCCGCCGGGCCCTGCATCTGGCGGAAGCGGCAGGCGTTCCACAGCTTGTTGGCGAAGTTGCGGCCGAGTTCGCACTTTTCGTTGCCGTAACGGATGTCCATGCCGACCGGCGCGATGTAGATGATCGAGAAGCGCAGCGCGTCGGCGCCGTATTCGGCGATCACGTCCAGCGGGTCCGGCGAATTGCCGAGCGACTTGGAGAGTTTGCGCCCCTGGTCGTCGCGGATGATGCTGGTGAAGTAGACGTTGCGGAAGGGAATGTCCTGCAGGAATTCGCATCCGGCCATGATCATCCGGGCCACCCAGAAGAAAATGATGTCGGGCCCGGTCACCAGGTCGCCGGTCGGGTAATAGTACCCCAGCTCCGGCGTCTTCTCCGGCCAGCCCATGATGCTGAAGGGCCACAGCCAGCTCGAAAACCAGGTGTCGAGCACGTCCTCTTCCTGGCGCCAGTCGCCCGGCGCGGCCGGCGCTTCCATGCCGACGTGCATCTCGCCGGTGGCGTCGTTGTACCAGGCCGGGATGCGGTGTCCCCACCAGATCTGGCGGCTGATGCACCAGTCCTGGATGTTTTCCATCCAGTGAAAATAGGTCTTGCTCCAGCGCTCGGGATGGAACTTGATCCGGCCGGACTGAACCGCCTCGATCGCGGGCTTGGCCAGCTCCTTCATATTGCAGAACCACTGGTAGCTGACCAGCGTTTCGATCGGCACGTTGCCGCGCTCGGAATAACCGACCGAATGGACGATGTCCTCGACCTTGACCAGCAGTCCGGCCTCTTCGAGCGCCGCCACGGTCTGCCGGCGGGCCTCGAAGCGGTCGAGGCCGCGGAAGGCCTCCGGCACTTCGCCGTTCAGCGTGGCGTCCGGGTTCATGATATTGAGGCACGCGAGGTTGTGCCGCGCGCCGACTTCGAAGTCGTTGGGGTCGTGCGCCGGGGTGATCTTGACGCTGCCGGTGCCCTTGGCCGGGTCGGCGTGCGGATCGCCGATGATCGGAATTTCGCGGTCGGTCAGGGGCAGCCGGACGGTGCGCCCGATCCAATGGCGGTAGCGCCCGTCCTCGGGATGGACCGCCACCGCGGTGTCGCCGAACATGGTTTCCGGGCGGGTCGTCGCCACGGTCAGCGAACCCGAACCGTCGCTCAACGGATAGCTGATATAATAAAACTTGCCGGCCTGTTCCTGGTGGATCACCTCCTCGTCGGAGAGGGCGCTCTTGGCCACCGGACACCAGTTGATCATGCGGCGGCCGCGGTAGATATAGCCCTTGTGGTACAACTCGACGAAGACCCGCTTGACCGCGTCGGAGAGTCCTTCGTCCATGGTGAAGCGTTCGCGTTCCCAGTCACAGGAGCATCCGAGGCGGCGCAGCTGGCGGATGATGGTGCCGCCGTATTCTTCCTTCCACTGCCAGACCCGTTCGATGAAGGCTTCGCGGCCGAGGTCGTCGCGCTTGAGGCCTTCCTTTTCGCGCAAAAATTTCTCGACCCGGCTTTCGGTGGCGATGCCGGCGTGGTCGGTGCCGGGGAACCAGCAGACTTCGTAGCCCTGCATCCGCTTCCAGCGGCAAAGAATATCCTGGAGCGTGTTGTTGAGAACATGCCCCAGGGTCAGGATGCCGGTGACGTTCGGCGGCGGAATGACGATCGAATAAGCGGGCTTGTCGGGGTCGACGACGCCGTGGAAGTCTCCGGAATTTTCCCAGATCGGGTACCACTTCGCCTCGATATCCTGCGGCAGATATGCCTTCGCCAATTCCTGTGTGTTCATCGTCCCTTGACCGTGTTCGGATTCGTGGCAGCTCCTGTTGGCTGCAAACGATTAATATAGCACGGTTGCGGGAGTTTTCAAACTTGCCGTCACCAGCCCTGGCAGGTCGGACAGTGGTTTTTGGGCAGCCGGAAGGTTCCGGCGGTGATCGCCATGTGGGTGCAGAGGCCGCCGTTGGCGTGCCAGGCGACGCTGCCGTCCAGCAACCCGTAATTGCCGCCGTCGGGGTGGCCGTTGTAGGTCGTGTTGTCTTCGCGGTTGTAGTCAAAGGCCAGCACCCGCGACGGATTGTCGGTCAGCAATCCGGCGGAAAAATTACCCAGCGGCTTCGCGGCCGACGCTCCCGGACCGCACCACACCCGCGGCGTATCGCCGCCTTCTTTGCTCCAGCCGCTCTCGGTGGCGAGCGCGGCGGGACCCGATGGGCAGGAGACCGTCCCCCAGGTCAGGCCGAGGTCGTAGAGCGCCGTCATCGCCAGCTTGGAATTGGCGCTGCCGTAGGTGACGCCGCCCCACATATGCGGATAGTGCTCGCCGCTCACCGGGTCGAGTATGGCCGGCAGCCGACCGTCGTGATCGTTGGCGTACATGGTGACGATCAGGCCGCACTGCTTGAGGTTGGAGGTGCATTTGATGCGCTGCGCCGCCGCGCGCGCCTTGGACAAAGCCGGCAGCAGCATGCTGGCGAGAATTGCGATGATGGCTATAACGACCAAGAGTTCTATGAGGGTGAAAATATTCCGATTTTTCATCATTTTTGCCTCTCAATTGAATCTGTTTTAGTTGCGAGAATTTCTTTATCCGGTATATTATAGCAAGAAATGATCATGGGGGCAATGGTTGATCCTGTAAAAACGGGTAAAATTCTGCAAAAATGAATATTGAATTTTTATTTGACCGCGTGAACCGGTTTCAGTCGCCGGTGCGTCTGCTTTACGCTTCTCATTACACTGCGGACGACCACTGCCGCAGCGGGCGGCAGACGATGGATTCCTGGACGCTCGATGCGCCGTTGACCGAGGCCGGAGCGACCCGGGTGGGGAAGGGGCCGTGGCTTTCCCGCGGACCGGGGTGGGCGCATCTGTACCGGCCGGGCAGTTACATCCATCACGACACCAGCGGGATCAAAAGCGTCAGTCACGAATCAGCGTACATCTGTTTCGAGGGCGGGGAAGAGCTCGGGTTCGGGGCGATGACCGACAACGAAGACGGTTTCGCCCGGATTTACGATCCGCGGTTTTTGATTTTCGGCCGGATTTGCGCCATTGCGGAGGTGATGACCCGGGGCGGGATGCAGCGGGAGTTCGGGGCGTTGGCGGAGCTGTATGGGATTGCGGATTTGTTGTGTGCCGGCTGTGAGCGGATGCCGGAGGGATTTTTTCAATTGCGTCCGGAGCTTTTGGCGGGGGACAGTCCGGAGTTGGCGGATCGGGTTTACCGGCTGTTGAACGCGGATTACGCCAGGGCCTGGACGCTGGCCGGACTGGCGGCCGTGCTCCACGTCAGCGTATCGACCCTGGCGCACGAATATCGCCGAAGCACCGGGGGGAGTGTGATGGCCGCGTTGCAGGCGATCCGGATGCGGCATGGGCAAAGGTTGTTGCGGGAGGGGGAGAGCGTCAAGGAGACGGCGCGGAGGGTTGGGTTCGGGGATGAGAATTATTTTTCCAAGATATTTCGGCGGAGGTTCGGGGTGCCGCCGGGCGCGTTCCGCAGACAGGCCGGCGCCCCCGACGAATCCTGAAAAATAAAAAACAAAAAATAGTCGGCCGCCGCGCAGCAAGGCCAGGGTCCAGGTGGGTCCCACCTGGTGCGATCCAACTGCATAAGTTGGTCGCCTGTCTCAACAGGCGAAACGGTAGGGAAGCCCGAGCGGGAGCGAGGACGGAG
Organism: Victivallaceae bacterium; assembly: GCA_031547325.1. Classification (GTDB taxonomy): domain Bacteria; phylum Verrucomicrobiota; class Lentisphaeria; order Victivallales; family Victivallaceae; genus JAVBQJ01. The sequence goes on from JAVBSD010000399.1 coordinate 3,683, forward strand.
CCGCCCG
>JAVBSD010000183.1:0-2512 GCA_031547325.1 Victivallaceae bacterium
TCCACGGGATCGCCGCTTCGGCGATCCAGCGGTTGGGTTCGCGGACGACCCGCCCCGTTGCGCCGCTGTTCCAGGCGGCGTGGCCGTAGGGGTACTCCACGGAGAATTCGGCGTCGAAGAGGGCGCCGGAGGCGGAGACGATCAGTTGGAAACAGTGTTCCCGGTTTGCGGCGTCCGGCGCGATGAAGATTTCCACGCAGTCGTCGCTCCAGGCCGCGGGATCGTCGAAGCCGGTCGTCAGCGCCTTGAGCGAGTTCATCTCCGGCTCGTAGTTGATCAGCTTGACGTAGAGGTTGTCCGCGTCGTAGGAGGTGATGAACCAGCTCGGCGGCTCGAGCCGGCCGCCGTCGCGGGTGACCAGCCGTTCCGGCAGACCCGGCTGCGGCGTCACTTTGAGCGTCGGATTGTCGATGCGGGTCAGGCGGGCGTAGAGACGGTTGGCCGCCTCGAATTCCGCGGTCAGCGTTTCGACGCGACGCCGGCAGGGGGTCCCTTCGGCGGTCGCCGCCCGGGCTTGGCGCAGCAGTTCGAGCAGTTCCCGCATCAGGTCGGCGGTGTAGACGGCGTTGGGCGGGATCTTGCTGGGCATGGTCGGGTCGTAGTCGTACTCCGCCGCCGCTTCCCGGAGGCCTGCCCGGAAGCGCTGCTGCGCCAGTTCCCAGAATTGCCGCATCTCCGCCTCGGCCGGCCCGTAGGCCAGCCGGTAGTATTCGTCCAATACCGCGTCGAGGTCCAGTTGCGGCTCCCAGTAGCAGCGGGCGGTCAGGTAGAGGTTGAGGTGCTGGGTGGCGGGCTGGAGCAGGCGTCTCGGCGTCTCGGTCGGTTCGCCGAACCAGCTCTCCGCCTCGATCATTTCGCCGCCGCCGCCGGTTTCATGCAACAGCCTGAGGTCGGCGGCAATCTCCGGCGCGTACAGCACCGGGAAGCCCTGCCACGGCGGATTGGCGTCCAGATAATACTCCCAGATATAGCTCCGGCCGGGGCCGAGCTTGGCGCGCCAGTGTTCGCGGGAGCGCAGCACCGCCTCGCGGTATTCCGGGATGACGAAATTGCGTCGCGACTGGCAGAGCTGGACCACGACGTTGGGGGGGAATTCGACGCCCTCCGGCGGGTCGAGGTAGCGTTCATAGGCCAGTGAACCGATCAGGCGGTCGGGGTGGCTGACGGCGATTTCTTTGGCCACCCGGCAGACAAAGCCCCAGACGTGGCGGGAAAAGCGCCCGGTGTACGGCTTGTCCGGGTCGAGGTCGGCCTGGCAGGCCGGACATTCGCAGATCCGGGTCAGGCCGTCGTCCGGGACCAGCGGGAAGATCAGATGACCGGGATCGCCGTCGAAATAGCCCCGGATCATCCGGACGGTGTGATCGAGGAGTTCCGGATTGTTGAGGCACAAACCGCCCACGCCGGTGACGGCGCACAGCCGCTTGACCGAATCGCGGCCGCCGTCGACCAGAGCGAAGAACTCCGATTCCGGCGGCTGGAAGCGGACCAGGGTCGGGAAGCTGTGATTGATCGACAGCGGCGCCCGGCCGCCGTTGCCGAGGCGCTTGAACCACAACGCGTCTTCGGCGGAATCGGCGAAGTCGCAGAAATATTGGAACCGTTGTTCGAAGCACGGTTTCCGGCGTTGATCCAGCTCCGGGGTGCGGAGTTCGGCCAGGCTCGGAATCACCTCGCCGTCCGGGCCGGGCCAGAACCAGCGCACGCCGGCGAATTCCATCAGGAAGCGGTAGACCCCTTGCATCGAACCGGCCGAGCCGAAGGCGGAGAGGTCGAGCTCCCGGTTGTAGACCTGTTGCACGCCCCAGGGGTGGAGAAAGGCGGTCGGCGGTTCGCCGGCGTGGTCGTCGCCGACGATCAGGAGCCCGGCGTCGACGGTGCGCCACAGGAACTCGTCGGCGGCGAAATCGCCGGTCTCGACGCCGCAATTCCGGGCGGCCGCGGTGGCGCCGATCCACACCGCCGGCAAGGCGACTTCGGCCGGCTCGACGACTACCGGCAGCTCGGCGCAGCCGGCGGCGGCCAGGCAGCGGGCCAGGTCGTCGGCGGCCAGGCGCACCGAGCCGGGGGCGTCCGCCGGGATGACGATGGCGGTGTAGGGGCGGCCGGAGGGATCGTTCCAGGCCGCGCTGAGCGGCAGCGCCGCCAGGAGAAGACAATAGGGGAGGATGGATTTCATGGTTTCAATCGATGGGGTTAACCGAGAGGCGGATGCTGTTGACCGGGATGCGTACTGCGCGGACGACCGAACCGGGATTGCCGTCCCGGTCGGCGTGGGTGTCGCGGATGCGGATCGCCACCGCGCCCCAGCCCCGGGCCAGCGCGGCGTTGACCGCGCCGGTGAGATCGAGCCGGAATGTCCGTTCCGCCGGATCGGCGTCGACCGGCCACGGGAGCGGGTCGGCCGTTTCGGTCAGGAAGCCGGAGTAGAGGTCGACCACCTCCGGCTCCTCGACGAAGCCGGAGATTTCCAGCAGGTGCGTTTCGGTCAGGCCGACCGCGGAATAGCGCC
>JAVBSD010000346.1:0-4447 GCA_031547325.1 Victivallaceae bacterium
TGGCGGCGGGCGAACAGGTCCGCTTCGTCTTCCGCCTGATGGTCACGCCGTTCAAATCGATCGATTGGGAAGGCCACTGGCGGGTCCGTCACGGCGTGGAGTGGGGACTGCCCGGCAACATGCAGATCTTGTGGTCCGGCGGCGATGTCTTCATGAACTATCCGTTCCTCAGTCTGGATCGTCTGCGGGCGCGTTCGGACGGCCACTGGAACCGTTACCGGCGGGAGACGGGCAAAGTGGTCTATCCCGCCCTCGACCGGCTGGAGGCCGCGGCGGGCGCGGCGGAGCTGCAAGTCCGGCTGGAATTCGAGCCGGATGAATGCCGCCCGTCGGAGAACGGCACGGACAACCGGGCGCTCTTTTTTGTCGGCCGGCCCGAAGGCAACGGCTTGGGCTTGTACTGGAACGCCAACTGGGGCGGTTTCGTCCTCTATCTCCGGCTCAAAAACGGCGTGGATGAGGAATATCCGGTTTTTCTGCCCATCCCCATGAAGGATTGGCATCTCGGCCAGACACACCGGCTTCAGCTGGCCTGGCGGCCGGGTGAAATCGAACTTCTGGCCGACGGCGCGTCCGTCGCCTCCGCTCCGTATCCCGAAGGCGGCTGGGGGAGCGGTCCGGCCGAAATCCAACTGGCCGGCGACTGGCGCTTCGAGGAGGTGAAGCTCCGTTCCGCCGCCGGGACCTGGCGTTCTTTGACGCCGGAGCGGGTGGCGGAGGAGGCCCTCGTACAGCAGCCGGTACGGCTTGAAGCCGGCGGTTTTCTGCCCGAAACCCGGCAGGTTCACGATCCCATCCGTTCGCAGATGTATTACAACAGCCGCGAACTGACCACCCGGCTTCCGGAATTGTGGGCGTTGCGTTCGCTCGGATCGGAGATTTTTCACTCCGGCACCATGATGGTCTACACCGCCGACGACGCGGTGTTTTCCGAAAGCGGCGGCGGTTATGCCTGGCTCCAGGAGCATCTGGTTTCCGGCTATGTTTCCGGCTGGCGGCACGATCTGGGGGGAGGCGAAATCGAAACCTCGCTCTCGGTCGACATGGATTCCCGCTGGAACAATTACTATGTGGCCGGGATGGATTTCCTGATGAAAAATACCCATATCGACGGCCTCTATCTGGACGGCATCGGCTGCGACCGCCGGATCATGCGCCGCATGCGCAAGGTGATGGACGCCAACAGCCCGGCCGCCTGGATTACCGCCCACCTCGGCAACAACTACGATTTCATGGATATGAAGTGCAACGCCATCAGCAGTCATATGGAGCACATGCCCTATATGAACGACCTGTGGGTGGGGGAATTTTTCGACTATTCCCGGCCGCCCGACTACTGGATGACGGAAATCAGCGGTCTGCCCTTCGGGCTCACCGGCGAAGCGCTGAACTACGGGACGCGGGAGTTGAGTTTCGCCGCCATGATTTACGGCATGACCTGGCGGTGGCACGGCAAAGCCGCGGAAGTCTGGAAGCTTCAGGACGCTTTCGGCATGGCCGGCTGCCAACCCATCGGCTATTGGGAGCCGGGCGCGCCGGTCACTTCGCCGACGCCGGGGGTGTTCATCACCACCTACCGGCAGCCCGGCAAAAGCCTGTTGGCCCTGGCTCATTGGGACGACCGGAATTCCCTGGTGCGCGAAGCCTGTCTGGCCATGCCCCAATCGCCCGCCCCCGTCCTGGACGGCGACCTCGACGACGCGTTCTGGGAGGAATGCACGGTGCTCACCAATTTCACCCGGCACCGGGAGAGCGCCCCCGCCCGGGCCGCGACGGAGTGCCGGATCGGCTTCGACGCCGAAAACCTCTACGTGGCGTTTCATTGCGCTTCGTCCGAACCGCCCCTGTCCAACCGCCGGGACCGCGACGAAGCCGTCTGGGAAGACGACGCCTTCGAGTTCATGATTCAGCCGGATTTCCGCGATTTCCGGTTCCATCAGTTCGTCGGCAACGCCGCCGGAGCGATTTTCGACGCCGCCGGAACCAACAATGAATTCCGTTTCAACATCGATGTGGTCGCGCGCTGGAACGGCCGCTGGCAATACCTCCCCCGGATCGTCGCCGACGGCTGGCAGGGCGAATTGTCCATCCCCCTGGCCGATCTGGGGTTGACGGCGGAAATGCTGCAAGCCGGAGCGGTTCTGGGGGGCAATTTCTGCCGCGACCGCAAAAACTCCGGCGTGGAGGTGTCGGCCTGGTCGCCGGTCGGCGGAGAGTATGTCTCCGACTCCTTCACCTTCGGCACCCTCCGCTATGAGCCGGGTCGGCCGCCGACTCGCGAAACGCCCCAGGCCGCCAACGACGACTGGCTGCTTGAAGTCCCGCTGCGGATCGATTACCAAGCGCTGGGACTGGCGCCGGACGCGGTGCGGGCTTATTGCCCGGCCCTGGAGAACATGCAGGAATTCCGCGAAGTGAATTTGGCGGAGCCGCTGGTTTTTCCGCGCGGCGGCGGCGCGTTTCTGGTGCTGGAGTCAACTGCAAAGGATTGATGGTGATACGATTTGAATGTACGTACGGGCCGCTCGCGGCCCTGTGGGAACGGGCGGCGGCGGGACTCGCCGGCAATTGCCGGGAGGTTTTCGGCTCCGCCGGGACGGTGCTCAACGAGGGCGGGGTTTATACCGGGATCTGGCTCGAATGCGGCGCGCACGAGGCGCTGGTTTACGCGCCCTTCGATCCCGGAGTGACCCGGCGCAGTCACGAAGTCTTTTACGCGCTGCAGCGGCCGGACGGGCAGTTTCCCGCCTACATCCTCGGGGACCGCGCCGGGTACAGCCAGGTCCAGCAGGTGACGCCGATCGCCCGGACCGCGCTGACCTTCGCGCAGCTGACCGGCGACCGGGAATTTCTGGCGGAGGGGTACCGGGCGGCGGCGCGCTGGGACGAATGGCTGGCCCGGCACCGCGATTCGCGGGGCCTCGGCGTGGTCGAAGCCTTCTGCGAATACGACACCGGACACGACAACTCCAGCCGCTGGTTCGGCGTCCCCAAGCTCTGTCCGGGCGACGAGGCGCGCAACCGCCCCGACATCCCGGGGATTCCCCGGATCGCGCCCGACCTCTCGGCTTCGCTCTACGGCGGCCGTCTCGCCCTGGCCGAAATGGCGCAGGCGCTCGGACGCGGCGCCGAAGCGCGGCGCTGGCAGGCCAAAGCCGCCCTGACCCGCGACGCCATCGCACGCCACTGCTTCGACCCCGAGCTGGAATTCTACTTCGACCGCGACTGCGACGGCCGGATGATCCGCATCGTCGGCGACGCCGGGCTGCGGGTGCTGGGCGAGGGGGTGCCGTCCCGGGCGGTCGCCGGCCGCATCTTCCGGCGCTACATCCTCAATCCGGAATGCTTCTGGACGCCCTATCCGTTGCCGTCGATCTCCTCCGCCGACCCGGCTTTTATCCGGCAGGCACCGGAGAACTGCTGGGGGGGGGCCACCCAGGCGCTGGCGGCGTTGCGCGCGCCGCGCTGGTTCGAGCGGTATGGCTACTTCGCCGAACTCGACGAGCTGATGGCGCGCTGGCTGGCGGCGTTGGCCGGCGCGGGGGGCTTCATGCAGCAAATGGACCCGTTTACCGGGGTTTTTTCGACTTCGCCGGGGTACAGTCCGGCGATGTGCGTCGCGGTCGACTTCATCCAGCGCCGCCACGGCATCCTGGAGACGCCGGAGGGGATCTGGTGGGGGTGCATCCGCCCCGAAGGCGGGGGATGCTTCCGGACCAGGCTGCTCTCCGGCGGCGAAGCCCGGTTGGAGCACGGCCGGGATCGCAGCGTCCTGACCTTGAACGGCCGCGAAATCGCCGCGCTGTCCGCAGCCTGCCGCATCCTCACCGACCGCGCCGGCAACCTCCTGCGCCGGATCGAAATCCCGGCGCTCACTCCTCAGGCGGTGTGAATTCGATAAAACGGTGTCCCCGGCGCTCTTTGCTGCCGCCCCAGAACTAACCGTCGATGATGTCCCACTGGTCGTAGAAGCCGCCGATGTTCCAGAAGGTGTTGATGGGTGCCTTTTCAATCGACTCAAGAGAGGCTCCGCTGTCAATCAGCTCAAGATAGGTGTCGATGGTGTCGAAACTGCCGGGAATCCGTTGGAATAACGGGATCATGAAATAAGAGTTCATGACCTCTTCCCGTCTTGCGTCCGGATACCAGAAGAAAGCGGTTTTCCCGTCGATGAGCACCAGGCGGTGTCGCGCGGTTTCCGCGAAGAGATCGAACGGCGAGGAGAGCGGATTGGTGAGCCTGGATTCAATGGCGAACTCTTTTTCCTCCCTGTCGCCATTGAATTCGACTTTGCGGTCGTTCCCGTCCAGATCGCAGGAGAGCAGCAATTTGCCTCCGAGAATGTACCAGCGGTTTCCCAGGCGGACCAATCGTTGGATGAGCGGCAGGTCGTTGATGGCGGCCAGGAATACGCCATCGGGAGAAAATAAAAGCATGGCGCCGTGGT
>JAVBSD010000451.1:0-8091 GCA_031547325.1 Victivallaceae bacterium
AGAAATAGAACTGGCTGCTCCAGCCGGTCAATCGCGCGACGTCGCCGACCAGGTAAGTGCGTTCTTCGAGAAGTTCGCGGGCGCGGTTCAGTCGCACCTCGATCAACAACTGGCGGATGCCGCGCTGGCGGCGGCGCCGGAAAATCGAGTTCAAATACTGCGGCGTCACTCCGACGAAATGCGCCACATCATTGACGCCGAGAGAATTGCGGTAATAATTGCGTTTGATGAATCCGAAGCCGAGTTCGAACAGGTCCGGCGGCGCGTCGTCGTCTTCGCCGGCCTCGGCAATGGCCATGGTGCTCAACTGCAGCAAATTGGCCAGGATGCTCTGCGACACGGCCTTGCGGCACGGCGCGGACCCGGCGGCGGCGTCCAGGTGCGCCAGAACTGCGAAAAGTTCCGGCAGGACATTGATCCGGCATGCTTTTTTCGAAAGTCGGAACTCGAAAACGGCGCGCCGGAAATTAATGATCAGATCGCTCGGCGACACCTGGGCGCTGGCTTCGCACAACGTCGAGGAGTGCGGCTGGCGCGGCGCGATCAGCGACAGGTCGCCGCCGTGCTCGTCGTCCAGGAATTTGAGCTCCCATGAACGATGGATATGCGGTTCCATTTCGGTCCGCCATTTGATGTTCTCGTCGCTCGCGATCACTTCGATCAGCGGCCCGGTAGCCGCCTTTTTTTCGAGATACGCCGGAAACTCATTGATCACCCTGAACCTCCATCGATCGGGAAATTGCCGTAAAATATATCATCATTTCAGAAAATTGCGCTCCCGTTCCATATAATTTTCGAAAATAAACGGCACAATTACCGAATTTTGCCCGCCCGGTTGACTTTTGAGGGTTGCCGTGGTACATTATGGCCCATCATCCGGGAGGGAAAAATTGGATCGTAGTCGCAGCAAGATGCTCCGCAGTTCGGCCGGGGTGGCGGTGTCCACGCTGGTCTGCCGGATTCTGGGGCTGGTCCGGGTGATGTGCGAGGCGCGGGTCCTGGGCGGCGGCGCGCTGGCCAGCGCCTGGAGCCTGGCCTTCACCCTCCCCAACCAACTGCGCACCATCCTCGGCGAGGGCGCGCTCGGCGCGGCGCTGGTGCCGCTCCTGACCCATGCCGAAGTCGAAGCCGGCCGCGACGAGGTGCGCAAACGCCTGGCGGTGATCTTCGCGGCGCTGGGCGTCCTGTTGTCCATCCTGGTGGTGGCGATCTCCGCAGGCGCCCTGGTGCTGGCCGAATTCACCGACGGCTACTGGCGCCAGGCGATGCGCCTGATCCCGCTGATGATGCCCTACGGGTTGTTCATGTGCCTGGTCGGCATCGCCGCCAGCGTGCTCAACATGCGGCGGGTCTTTTTCCTGCCCAGCCTCGGCAACCTGCTGCTCAACCTCACCATGATTTCGGCGCTGGCGCTGATCGCCTGGGGCGCCGGCGGCGATTACGAATTCACCGCCGACCAGGCGGACCGCATCCTCTTCTACCTCGGAATTACCGTGCTCCTGTCCGGGGTGCTGCACCTGGGGCTGATGGCGTGGCTAATGGCGCGCTACGGGGTGTGGCCGGAGGCGCGGCGGCCGGTCGACGGGGCGCGCCGGGTGCTGCGCGAACTCTTTTCGCTGGCGCTGCCCGGCATCGTCGGCGCGTCGGCGCTGCAAATCAGCTTCGTGATCGGCCAATTGCTGGCGGCGCTGCTCTCGGAGCACGCGCTGCCGGCGTTGAAATACACCGAGCGGCTGGTCTACCTGCCGATCGGGGTGTTGGCGCTGTCGCTGTCGATGGTGCTGTTTTCCAGCATGTCGCACGCGGCGGCGGAGAAAAATTACCGGGAGATGTGCGCCAACGTCGCCTGGGGAATGCGGCTGGTGCAATTCGTCTGCGTCCCGCTGGCGGCTTTCATCATCCTTTTCCGGGAGCCGCTGCTGCGGCTGCTCTACCTCGGGGGAGCCTTCGACCAGGCCAGCCTCGACGCGACCTCCCAGGCGATGCTCTTCTACGCCTTCGGCATTCCGAGCTTCTGCGCCATCAAGGTGGTGCTGCCGGCCTTTTATTCGCGCAAGGACACCAAAACGCCGCTGAAGTGTTCGCTGATCGCGATCGGTTCCAACCTGGCCATGACGCTGGCGCTGATGATTCCGCTGCAGCAGGGCGGCATCGCGCTGGCGACGGTGCTTTCGTCGACCTTGAACAACACGCTGCTGCTCCATTACCTGAAACGCCAGGGCCACCCGATCCCGTTGGGCGGCGTCGCGGCGACGGCGGCGCGCGCCCTGGCGGCGACGGCGGTGCCGCTGGCGCTCCTGTGGTGGGGCTACGCCTGGCTGGAAAAACTGCCGCGCCTCGCGTGGATGCCCCGCGACCTGCTGCCGCTGGGGGTGGCCGGAGCGGTCTTTGTCGCGGCCTATCTGGTCTTGTCCCGCCTCTTCGGCTGCCGTGAAGGCTCCGAGCTCCTGGGAAGTTTCCGGCGAAAATAATCGCATTTCATGATACAAATTCATCGGTGCGGTGTCATAGTATATATAACAGGAGCGATACGATGAAAAAAATGCTGATTTTGACCGCCTGCGCCGCGCTGTTCGCCGCGGCCTCCGAAGCCGGGGATTTCACCTGGCGGCTGTACCGCGAACTGGGGAGCGACCCCGCCGCAAACCTCTTTTTTTCGCCTTACAGCATCGGGACCGCGTTGAGCATGGCGCGCGAGGGAGCGGCGGGCGAGAGCCGCGCGGAGCTCGACAGCCTGCTGGGGCCGGGCGGGGCCGAAGAATTCATCCGCCTCAGCCGGGAGCTGCCGGAACAGCAAAAAATCCGCTTTGAAATCGCCAATTCGATCTGGCCGCAGGCGGGGTTGCGGTTGAAACCCGCCTTCACCGAAGCGATGGAGGGGGAATTTCACGCTTCGAGCGCCGCGTTGGACTACAAAAAGGATCCGGCCTCCGCCACCCGGACCATCAACGCCTGGGTCAAAGACAAGACCCAGGGGCGGATCGCCGAACTGCTTTCGGCCCGCGCGCTCAATGAACTGACCCGGCTGGTCCTGGTCAATACCATCTACTTCCAGGGCGACTGGAAGCGCCAGTTCAAACCGGAGCGGACCCGGAACCGGCCTTTTTACCCGGCGCCGGATCAGCCGGTCGACGCCCGGCTGATGAACCAGACCGACTTCTTCGACTACGCCGAAAGCGCCGAATGGCAGCTGCTGCGGATGGACTACGCCAATTTGCGCTTCGCGATGCTGGTCCTGCTGCCGCGTCCCGGCGTCGCCATAGCCGAGGTCGAAAAGCAGCTCTCCGACGCCAATCTCGCGGCGTGGCTGGAGCAACTGGAGCAGCGGCGGGTCTACCTGACCTTTCCGGCCTTCGAGTCGGAATACCAGGCGCAGTTGGCCGAACTCCTCCAGCGGCTCGGCTGCCGGCTGCCCTTCGACCCTTTCAAGGCCGACTTTTCCGGCATCACCGACGACGGACCGCTGTACATCACCAATGTCATCCACCAGGCCAACGTCAGCGTCGACGAACAAGGCACCGTCGCCGCGGCCGCGACGGCGGTGGCGATGGCCTTGGGCGCGGCGATGCCGCCGGATCCGCCGGTGGACTTCCAGGCCGACCGGCCTTTCATCTACCTGATCGTCGACACCGAAACCTCCGCCGTGTTCTTCGCCGGGCGCCTGGTCAACCCCGGAAAGTGAAACCCATGCGTCATCGAATCCTGCCGTTGCTGGCCGCCGCCGTGTTGTTCGCCGGATGCGACGTCCGGGAAACCGTAACGCTCGAAACCGGAAACTTCACCTGGCGGCTGTACCGCGAACTGGGGAGCGATCCCGCCGCAAACCTCTTTTTCTCGCCCTACAGCGTCGGCGCCGCGCTGAGCATGGCGCGCGAGGGGGCGGCGGGGGCGACCCGCGCGGAAATCGACCGCCTGCTGGGGTGGTCGGACGGGTCCGAAAAATTCATCCGGCTCAGCCGGGATCTGCCGGAGCAGCGGGAGGTTCAATTCGAAATCGGCAATTCGATCTGGCCGCAGGCGGGGTTGCGTTTGAAGCCCGCGTTCACCGAAGCGATGGAGCGGGATTTTCACGCGTCGAGCGCCACGCTGGACTACCGAAAGACCCCTGCCTTCGCCGCCCGCACCATCAACGCCTGGGTCGAAGAAAAAACCCAGGGCCGGATCGCCGAGCTGCTTTCGCCCGACGCGCTCTCCGAATTGACCCGGCTGGTCCTGGTCAACACCATCTACTTCCGGGGCGACTGGCAACTCCAGTTCAAGCGGGAACGGACCCAACTCCAGCCATTCTACCCGGCGCCGGAGCGACCGGTCGAAACCCGGCTGATGAACCAGACCGGCTTCTTCGGCTATGCCGAAAACGCCGACTGGCAGCTGCTGCGGATGGACTACGCCAATTTGCGCTTCGCGATGCTGGTTTTGCTGCCGCGCCCCGGCGTCGTCATCACCGAAGTCGAAAAACAGCTCTCCGACGCCAATCTCGCGGCGTGGCTGAAGCAACTGGAGCCGCGGCGGGTCGACGTGACGTTGCCGGCCTTCGAGTCGGAATACCGGGCGCAATTAAGCGAACATCTTCAGCGGCTCGGCTGCCGGCTGCCCTTCGACCCCGCCCACGCCGATTTTTCCGGACTCACCGGCGACGAACCGCTCTTCATCGACAAGGTCATCCACCAGGCCAATGTCAGCGTCGATGAACAAGGCACCGTCGCGGCGGCCGCGACGGCGGTGACGATCGTCCGCTCGGCGATGCCGCCTCAGGAGCCGCCGGTGGAATTCCGGGCCGACCGGCCTTTCATCTACCTGATCGTCGACACCGAAACCGCCGCCGTGCTCTTCGCCGGACGGCTGGTCAATCCGTCGAAATAACCAATTCGGCGTCGGCGGTGGTCGCGTTGCGGCGGAAGTCGCATTCGAGGCCCTGCGGCAGGGTCAGTTCCAGCCGGACGCCGCGCGCTTCGCGCCGCCACGACGAAACGATCCGCCCGTGGCGCGAACGGAATTCGACCCGCGCCGAATCGAGGCCGGCGGGCAAACTGGGTTCGTAGACCAGCCGCGCCCCGGCCCCGAATTCCTCGTCGACCATCAATCCCCCGAGGTTGCGGAAGAAGAAACTGGCGTAGCCGCTCTGCATCGGGTGGTTGCGCGAACGCGGATCGGCGAGGCTGTCGACGGGGTATTTTTCCCAGGTTTCCCACAAGGTGGTCGCCCCCTGCCGGATCAGGTCGCGGAAGCCGGGATAGCCCGGCGCGTGAAAGATGGACAGCGCGTCGTCGGCGTAGCCGTAACGGCACAGCACCTCGCACAGATATTTGAGCCCGAGAATCCCGGTGGAGAAGTGGCCGCGGCGTTCCGAGAGCTCATGGTGCAGCACCGCCGCCACGTCGGCGGCGATCTCCTCCGGCGCGAGGCCGAATTGCAGCGCCAGGACGTTGCCGGTCTGGCTGCCGAAGCTGCCGAATTCCGGGTCGTAGAATTTTTCGAAGAAGGCTTCCCGGATCCCGCCCGCGAGCCGGCGGAACTCCGCTTCGTCCTCCGCGTGTCCCAGGATGCGGGCGATCCGCGCCAGGGTGTCGGCGGACTGGTAAAACATCGCCGTCGAGGTCAGCGGGACCGGCACGCTGTTGTTGGGTTTGATGCTGCCGGGCGGACACCAGTCGCCGAGGCCGTATTCGACGATGCCTTTTTTGCTGTTCCGTTTCAGGTGGCGCAGCCAGCGTTTCATCAGCGCGTAGTGTTCGCGGAGGATCGCCGCGTCGCCGTAAAAGCAGTAGTGGACGTAGGGGATGACGATGCAGGCGATGCCCCAGGCGGGGGTCGCCTCGCCGCAGCGGCGCGAGCCGGGCGCCACCATCGGCGGAATGCCCCGCCCGGCGGAGGTGGCGATGTCGGAGCAGTATTTGCGCCAGAAATCCGCCATGCCGTAGCGGAAACACGACCAATACCCGATCACCTGGGCGTCGCCGAGCCAGCCGCACTTCTCCCGCGCCGGGCAGTCGGTGGGCAGCGAATGCAAGTTGCCCGCCAGCGTCCGCTCCGCCATGCCCCAGATCCGGTTGACCAGAGGATCGGAACAGGTGAATTCGCCGGTGGTCTCCAGCCGCGAACGGATCTCCTCGGCCCGGAGATCGGCCGCCGCCGGAACGCCGGGAAACCCCTTCAATTCGATGTAGCGGAAGCCGCGGTAGCCGAAGGCGGGGCTCCACTCCTCCACCCCGGTTCCGGCGCAGATGTAGACGTCGGTCGGAATATAGCCGGTGGCGAAGTACCCGGTGCTGTCGAAGTCGATGCCGGTCTCCTCGTCGAACTCCTCGGCGTAACGCATTTCGATCCGGGTTCCGGCGGGCGCTTCGACCTTCAGCCGGGCGCGCCCCGAGAGGTTGACGCCGAAGTCGAAGATCCAGCTCCCCTCCGCTCCGGGCGCGACCGCCGCCGCCTCCCAGCTCCGGACGACGCATTCGCCGGCGATCGGCTGAAGCCGCAGCCGGCCGCCGGGCGGCGGCATCGGGCGCGCCGGACGCCACTCCGGAACGATCCGGGCGTCGAAAACCTCGCCGGCGTAGACATTGTCGGAAACCCACGGCCCGTCGGCGCACTCCCAGCTCGCGTCGCTGGCCACCAGGCCGGGGATTTCCGCGATCATCCGGCGTTCGCCGTAGGGCGCGTCCGCCCAACCGTGTTGAGCGACCACCAGCGCCGGGCCGTAGCAGCCCTCGCCGAGCTGGACGACCCGTTCGTTTTCGCCCCGGCGCAGCAGCCCGTCGAGATCGTATTCGAGGTAGTAGACCAATGTTTCGTAATTGCTCTGGGCCGGGACCAGCTCGTCGTCGCCGACGCGTTTGCCGTTGAGCCGCGCCACGAAGCAGCCGAGCCCGGAAATCCGCAGCCGGGCCCCGGCGGCGGCGGCGGCGGCGGCGCAGACAAACCGGCGGCGCAACATCCGGCCGCCTCCAATCCATTCGGCATCTCGAAAAGGCATCGATATTTCTCCTGATTTCGCCGTTAAGGGCGGACTTGAATTCCCAGGCGAATGACCAGCCGCGCAATGCGTTCGCCGGGCGGCGGCACTTTGCTCATCCGCTGAAAGAGCCGTTTCACCGATTCATCGAGCGGCCGGTAGCCGGACTCTTCCAGCTTCCAACTGCGGATGGTTCCGTCGGCGGCGATGTCAATGATGATCCTGACCTCGGAATTGGCGAATTCCGCCGGCGCCTCGGTCGGGGCGTCCTCCCACATCCCGTCGATGAACTGCCGCAGGTCGAGGATGTAAACGGCCCTGTCCACCGGAGGCGTAACCACCGGGGGAGTCACCTCCGGGGGCGTCACCACCGGGGGCGTAACCACCGGGGGAGTCACCACCGGGGGCGTAACCACCGGGGGCGTAACCACCGGGGGCGGCGCCACGACGGGCGGTCCGGGCAAGGCCGGCCCCGTGGGGTCCAACGGCGCGAAAGCTCCCGGCTCATAGAAGTCGACGACGACGCGCTGCGGATCGTCGAGGGCCGACAGCCCGAACAAAATGCCGATCGACATCGGCACCGCCAACACCAGCAGGTGCCCCAGAAAAACGCCCCGGAGCAGCTTGCGGCGCGTTTCCGCGTCCACCATGGGCCGCCTCCGGCGGTGAAAAAGGATTTCCCCGTAGGCCGAACCGTCGATGCCAACCGCTGTCGCCATATTCCCTCCTGCGTTCCGCTAGCTGACTTGAATGCCCAGACGAATCACCTTCTTCGGGATGCGTTCGCCGGGCGGCGGCACTCTGCGCATCCGCTGAAAGAGCCGTTTCACCGATTCATCGAGCGGTTTGTAGCCGGATTCCTCCATTTTCCAACTGCGGATGGTTCCGTCGGCGGCGATGTCGATGGTGACCACGACCTCGCAATTGTAGAATTCCGGCGGCGCCTCGGTCGGGGCGTCATCCCACATCATGTCGATGTAGCGCCGCAGGTCGCCGTCGTAGCTGGTCGTGGACTGGCTGTCGCCGCCGGCGACGCGCGAACCGCCGCCCGGATTACCGGGAGGAGTCACGGGGTTGAGGTTGTTCGCCGACCAATTGTCGTTGTGGACGTTGTTGCGGGGCGGAGCGGGAGTGGCGTT
>JAVBSD010000227.1:0-2770 GCA_031547325.1 Victivallaceae bacterium
GGGCCCTGGGCGCTCCGGTATTCGGCTTCGACTTCATCGAGGCCGGCGACGCAGCGCGGATCGAGGATGATTTTGTCGAAGCCGTCGGCGTCGGCGGCCGGGCGGATGCCCGCCAGATACTTGAAAAACCACGAACCGACCGAGCCGAGCATCGGATGGTTGTGGGAGTTCATGCCGTAGCCGGTGGCCTTTTCCCAGCGCTCCCACAACGTGGTCGCGCCGTTGGCGACCATGTAGCCCCAGCCCGGATATTCGGTCGAATCGACCATCGCGAACGCCAGGTCGTCGCGGCCGAATTCCGACAGGGTTTCGAAAAGATACTTGGTGCCGACGTTGCCGGTGGTCAGCTTGCGCTTGTCCGCCTCGAAACGGGCGACCAGGCGCTCGAAAGCCTTCGCGCGCAGTCCATCCGGGACCAATCCGGCGTACAACGCGTAGCTGTACGACGCCTGTGAATCCATCGCGTATTTGCCGTCGCCCTCGTGGAATCGAAGGTTGAAGGCGTCGCGCACCTCTCCGGCCAGTTTTTCGAGGCGCGCCGCTTCGCCGCCGGCTTCGCAGAGCCGGGCGATTTTGGCCGTCAGGTTGATCGCGTAGTAGTAGAGCGCGGTCGCCACCAGATCCTTGGGGACGCTGCCGTTGCGGCAGGTCCAATGGGCGCAGAATTCCAGGGGCGGCACCCAGTCGCCGATGTCGCCGCCCTCGGCGACGATTCCTTCCGGCGCGGCGCGATGCATGCATTCGATCCAGGCCAGGAAATTGGGCAGCAGACGCTTGAGCAATTCGACCTCGCCGTAATAGACGTGGAGATACCACGCCGCTTCGACGAAGCTCGAACACACCGGGTCGACCGTCTCCGGCGACCAGTGGCATGGCGCGGTCATCGGCACGAAGCCGGTCTCCGGGTCCTGGGCGTCGGCGATGTCTTCGAGCCACTTGCGCGTCAGATTGGCTTCGTCGAAGTTGAAGAAGGCGCATTCGCAGCGCGCCATCATGTCGTTGAGCCACCCCATGCGCTCGGTGCGCTGCGGACAGTCGGTGGGAATGCCGTGGATGTTGCCGCGCTCGGTCCAGTGAATCAGGTGCTGGATGGAATTGACCAGCTCGTTGGAGGTACGGAAGCTCCCGGCGTCGGCGCAGTCGGTGTTGACGACGATCCCGGTCAGGGTGGAGGCGTCGGGTTCGCCGGGCAGCCCCTCGATCTGGGCGTAGCGGAAGCCGTGGTAGGTGAAGGAGGGTTCCCAGACTTCCCTTTCGCCGGTGCCTTTGGCGATGTAGACGTCGATCGCCTCGTCGCCCAGCAGGTTTTCCTGGTTAATTCGGCCGTCGTCGTAGAGCGACTCGGCGAAGCTCAGTTGAATCCGGGTCCCGGCGGGAGCCTGGACCGCCAGCCGGCACCAGCCGGCGAAGTTCTGGCCGAAGTCGGCGACCCATACGCCGGGGGCGACCCGGTTGAATTGTTCGACCGCGATCTCGCCGGTGCGGCGGATCGGTTCCATGACCTGCGCGGTGAGCGTCCCGCCGGGCGGCGACACCCGGCAGGAGCTGCGCAGCCACGGATTGTCGCTGCCCGGCATCCGCCAGGATTCCGGCGGCTCGCGCCGGGCGTCGTATTCGGTGCCGCCGTAGAGGCTGTGCTTGTAGATCGGCGACGGGCCGATGTTCGGGCCGAAAGGCACCGTCTTGGCGGCGATGACGCCGTCGATTTCGACCTGGACGATCAGTTGCGTGCTGGCGCGCCAGCCGTTGCCGGTGTGGACCGCCAGCATGTTGTCGCCGTCCCGGAGCAGTTCGCCGAGGTCGAAGACCCGGTAGAGCACCCGCTTCGAATAATCGGTCGGCGCCGGATCGAGCACCGCGTCGCCGAGGCGGACCCCGTTGAGCCAGGCTTCAAAAAGACCGATGCCGGAGATGTAGAGGCGGCTGACGCCGCGCCCGGCGGGAGCCTGGAAGGGAACGCGGATCAGCCGGGCGTGACCGCTCCAGGCGCACGGAAAATCGACCCACACCCCTTGCCAGTCGCCCGGATGCAGCAAGCCGGTTTCGCACCACGCGGCTTCGCTCCACGGCGAAAGCGTCCCGGCGGCGTCCCGGACGCGCACCCGCCAGTACAGGCGCTTGCGGCTGGCCAGCGGCGCGCCGCCGTAGCGGACGCCGAGGTTGCGGCGGCAGGAGACTTCGCCGGAATCCCACAGCAGATCGCCGGATGCCAGCGCCTCCGGAGTGGCGGCGGCCTGGATCGGGCGCGTTTGCTGGACGCCCGAAACCAGACGCCACGAAAAAGCCGGATTCGGCGCGTTGATGCCCAGCGGGTTCGGCATGCCTTCGGTCAGAAGTTCGATTGGTTGCGTCATGGATGTCCTTTCAAAAAGTTGTAAAAATTGCGTTCCTGTTCCTGCAACAAAATTTCCATCGGGATCGCCAGTTGCGCCGCCACCCGGAGGTAAAGCTCCGTCAGCGCCTCCGGCTCCGCCGTATCGTCGCTCTCCAGCGCCAGCCGGTCGCGGAACTCCGGACGGCAGCGAAAAAATTCCACCGTCTCCGGCGGCGTCTTCCATCCGACGCCGATCCGCCAGCCGAGCCCGAGCGCCTCTTCGAGCCGGACGGCGTCCGGCGTATTCCAGCCGTGGCGCAGCACCGGCAATTCCGGATGTTTCCGGAGCCCGGCGGCGCATTCGGCGAAGGCATGCACCTCGTGCAGCACCAGCGGCTTGCCGTAGCGCGCCGCGGTGGCGACCGCCAGATGCCACCATTCGAGCTGCTGCGCCCA
>JAVBSD010000275.1:0-4720 GCA_031547325.1 Victivallaceae bacterium
AGGGCGACCGGGTCGTCGGCTGGATCGGCCTCAAGGACAAGCTGCGCAAAGAGGCGCCGGAGGCGATCGAGGAGCTGCGCCGCTTCGGCATCACCCGTTGCGCGATGGTCACCGGCGACCGCCAGAGCGTCGCCCTTCAGGTGGCCGAAACCCTCGCCCTCGACGACTTCCAAAGCGAGTGCCTCCCCGAAACCAAGGTCGACTACGTCGAAAAGGTCAAGGCCGAAGAACTGGTCGCGGTGGTCGGCGACGGCGTCAACGACGCCCCGGCGCTGGCGGCGGGTTCGCTCGGCATCGCGATGGGAGCCATCGGCAGCGACATCGCGATCAACTCGGCTTCGGTGGCGTTGATGAACAACGACCTGAGGCGCATCCCGATGCTGGTCTACCTGTCGCAGAAGTCGCGGATGGTGATCGGGCAGAACCTGCTGATCGGCATCTTGCTGGTTCTGGGGGGGATCGTGCTGACGGTATTCGATCATATGAATCCGGTGGGGGCGGCGCTGCTGCAGACGATCAGCACGGTGCTGGTGATCTTCAACAGCGCCCGGCTGGTCCGGACCGGCGAAGAATTGACCTATGAAGAAAACACGGCCGAATCCGCCGTGCAAACTCAGGAGTGACCAATATGGATCAAGAGAACGCTCCGGTGGTCCAGGCCGTCGGACTGAGCAAAACTTTCCGGGACTTCTGGGCCCGGCCCAAAGCCCGGGCGGTCGACGACATCGACTTCGAAATCCGCCCCGGCGAAGTGATCGGCCTGCTGGGCCCGAACGGTTCGGGCAAGTCGACCACCGTCAAAATGATTCTGGGCTTGCTCTATCCGACCGCCGGCAAACTGTCGGTGCTGGGGCGTTCGCCCCGGGCGGTGGAAACCAAACGCATGATCGGTTATCTGCCCGAGGAGTCCTACCTCTACAAGTATCTGACCGCGGAAGAAACGCTGGATTTCTACGGTTCGCTGTTCAATCTTTCGGCGAACGACCGCAAGCTGCGCATCGATCAGCTGCTGGAAATGGTCGGCATGGCCCACGCCCGCCGGCGCCGGGTCGGCGAATTTTCCAAGGGCATGGCCCGCCGCATCGGCCTGGCGCAGGCGATGATCAACGACCCGGAATTCCTGGTGCTGGACGAGCCGACCTCCGGGTTGGACCCGCTGGGCAGCAAGGAGGTCAAGGACCTGATCGCGATGCTCAAGCAGCGCGGCAAAACGGTGCTGATGACCAGCCACCTGTTGAGCGACGTCGAAGACGTCTGCGACCGGGTGATCATCCTCTACGGCGGCAAGATCCGCGCCCAGGGCACCATCGACGAACTGCTGACGGTTTCGGATTCGACCCGGATCACGGTGCCGATGCTGGCGCCGGCGGCGATGGACAATCTGCTGGGCATCCTGCGCCGCGAGCTGCGCGGCGAGGAGTTTCAGATCGACCAGCCGCGGCGGTCGCTCGAGGCGTTTTTCCTCGACGTGGTCGAACAGGCGCGGCTGGCCGCGGTGGATACCGCCGGCGTCACCGGCTCGACCGGCATCGCCAGTTACCTGTCGAGCGAGCCGGAACAGCGGCTGGAACAGCTGATGCGCGAACCGGCGGCGGCCCCGCCGCCGGCCGCCCTCGAACCCGCCCCGCCCACCGAGGAGGAGAAGTCGGCCGAAGTCGCCGCCAAACTCGACGCGCTGACCCGCGACGCCGAACCTGAGCGCGAAAGCGCCGAGCAGGTCGAGCAGCGCGAAAAAGCGCGCCAGCTCGACGAGGCGTCGGAAAAACTGAAGGACCTCCTGTGACGGGAAGCAGGCTATGAAACCATTTTGGGCCATCGTACATCTGACGATCCGCAACGCGTTGCGGTCGCATATTTTCCAGTTGTTGCTGGCGTTGCTGCTGATCTGCGTGGTGGCGGTCCCCAATACCATCGCGGGCGACGGCACGGCGCAGGGTTATATCCAGGTCTCGCTCAAATACAGCCTCGCCGCGGTGGCGGTGATCCTGTCGCTGTCCAGCGTCTGGCTCGGCTGTTTTTCGATGACCCAGGATGTCGAAAGCTACCAATTGCACCTGGTGGTCACCAAGCCGGTGTCGCGGGTCACGGTGTGGCTGGCCAAGTGGGCCGGCGTGGCCATGGTCCACGTGACGCTGCTGCTGGTGGCGGCGCTGGCGATCTACTTCACGGTGCTGTGGCAGTTTTCGCAGCAGGGCTTCAGCCAGGAGGAGTATCAGCGCATCGAGCACGAAGTGCTGGTCGGACGGCGGGTTTTCATGCCCGACGTCACCGAGCTGCGGCAGGACATCGAGCAGAAGATCGACGCCAAAAAGGCGGATGACCAGCGTACGGGCACCGAGCTCAACGCCCAGCTCATCGGCGCCCTGCGGCGCCAGCTCTATGCCGCCAGCCAGGAGGTGCAATACCGCCAGCGCAAGCAGTGGAACTACTCCGGGCTGCCGCCGGACTATTCGGGTCCGATCTTCGTCCGCTACCGTCTCTACGTGACCGAATCGCTGAACAGCAACGACCAGCGCCAGACCCAGGGCAGCTGGGTGTATTACCGGCCGGAGCGGGTCTTCGACCGCAGCGCCAACGCCGGCGAGGCCGCCATCCTGCGCGGCTACAACTGGCTGCCGGAGCAGCGTCCGCCGACTCAGATCATCGGCGGCATCTTCTCCGAATTCGAGCTTTCCGGCGACTACATCGCTCCGGACGGGACGGTTCAGCTCGGCTACATCAACCTGGACAATTATCTGCAGCAGGGCAACGACGTCGAACACGCGAGCCAGTTTTTCCAGATCTCCGACGGGCCGCGGCTGATGATCGCGGTTTCGGGCTTCGCCGAAAACTACAGCCGTGCGGTGATCGTGCTGGTGCTGCAGATTCTGCTCTACACCGGGCTGGGGTGCGCGGCGGCGAGTTTCTTCTCGTTGCCGACGGCGATTTTCGTGGTGTTGAGCTACCTGGTGTTCGGGAGCGTGGCCACCTACATGGCGGACGCCACATTCCTGTCGGGCGCCGGCGATTACATCGCCTACGCCGTCGGCACGGCGCTGCTGCTGGTGGTGATCCCGATGCAGAACTTCGAGGTGACTCACTTCGTCTCCAATGGCGAGCTGGTGGAATTCGCGTTGATCGGCAAGCTGTTCCTGAGCTTTTTCGTGCTGCGCGGCATTCCATTTTTCCTGCTCGGCATCTTCTGTTACTGGAAACGTGAACTCGGGTTGGTGATTCGCAAATGAGCAGATTCAGACAATTGGTCATCTATTTCGCCGCCCTGGCGGTGTCGGCAGTACTGCTGTTCGGCATCAGCCAGGTCCAAACCCGGCTGGACAGCGAGGTTCGGGAGCATCATCTGCGCTTCGAGGGCAACGTCAATTCGGCGCCGCCGATGGTGGCTTTCACCACCATGGCGCTGGGCAGTTTCCGCGGTCTTCTGGCGGACGTCCTGTGGCTGCGGGTCAACGCGCTCAAGGACGAGGGCAACTACATCGAAACGGTGCAGCTCGCCAATTGGATCACCGACCTTCAGCCGACTTTTTCGGGCATGACCGTGCATCTGGCCTGGGACATGGCCTACAACATTTCGGTGACTTGTTCGCGGCGTGAAGACCGCTGGCGCTGGGTCCAGGAGGGCATCCGCCTGATCCGCGACAAGGCGATCCACTACAATCCCGAAGATCCGCAGCTGTACAAGGACCTGGCCTGGATATTTTCCCACAAAATGGGCAATATCATGGACGATGCCAACCAGTACGACAAAAACCAGTGGGGCCATTCGCTGGACCGGATCATCGGTTCGCGTCCCGTCTGGCCGGAGTACCTGAATCAGCCGTTGGACGAACGTGCTTTCACGAAGCGCTGGCCGGAGAACAATCCCTTGTGGTCGCCGTTGCGCCGGTTGGGTTACACCGATTTCAAAAAGCTGCTCACCGCCTACATCGACGCCGACGGCATGCCGGAAAAGCTGCGCCAGGAGCTGGCGCCGGATCTGGCTCAGGAGTTGGACCGGACGCTGCGCGCCTGCTGGCTGTATTCGCTGACCAAAATGGACCCGGCGGTGATCGTTCAGATCAACGAAAAATACGGTGAACTCGACTGGCGGAGCATGGAGGCGCAGGCGATTTACTGGGCTTTCTACGGTCTTCTGAAGACGCCGGATCACAAGGATATCAACTGTGAGCGGCAGATTTCGCAGGCGATGGCGGTGAGCTTCCTGGTCGGCCGTTTCGTCTACATCAACGATGAAACCTGGCTGGGGCAGATCAATATGCCCAACCTCGATCTGGCGCAGGCGGTGCTCGACACCTACGACCAGGCTTTCGAGGAGAACTCATCGCAGAGCTTCATCTCGGCCAAGTTGAATTTCTTCAAGGACGCGATCGTGACGCTTTACAGCTACGGCCGCGACGCCGAGGCGCGCAAGTTCTACGAGCAGTACAAGATCGAGGAAGAAGCCGCGGTGCGCAAGAACGATCCCGACGCGACCTTCAACTGGCTTCCCTTCACGGAATTCGCCCGCCGCGAGTGGGAGGAGGATATCCGCACGGCGTCGTTCATGCGGATCAACAGTCTGCTGCTGAGCCGTTTCGTCGAAATGTACCGCGCCATCGGCGAAGGCCGGCTCGACGACGCCAAGCAGTACCAGGAGCAGGCGCACTTCATCTACACCGATTACACCAAAAATGCCGAGGACACCAAGGCCCGTACCGGTTTGGCGCCGATCAACAACTTCATC
>JAVBSD010000479.1:0-3869 GCA_031547325.1 Victivallaceae bacterium
AGCATGCGGCGCATGTTGAGCGCCAGCGAGAGGGTGATGCTCATCGGCAGTCCCTCGGGCACGCTCATCACGATCACCGCCACCGAAACCATGAAGTAGTGGAGCAGGTCTTTGGCGATATGCAGCCACCCGTTCGACAGGTCCAGGTCGCCCGAGGCGTAACCCTTCACGAACAGGACCACGAAGATCGCCGCCGCCAGCACGCCCCCGATGCGGCCGATCAGGCCCGAGAGGCGTTCCAACTGTTTGGTGAGGGGCGTTTTTTCTTCGCTCTTGGTGGTGGATTGGGTGGCTACCTTGCCGAATTCGGTGGCGTCGCCCACCGCGGTCACCAGCAGCCGGCCCAGGCCTCCGGTGATATAGGTGCCGGCGTAGAGCATGTTCGCGCGTTCGGCCACCGGAGTTTTTTCATCCGCGATGACGGCGGCGGCGTCCTTGTCGGCCGGGACGCTTTCGCCGGTCAGGGCCGATTCGTCGGCGGCCAGGTTCATGCTTTCGAGCAGGCGGCCGTCGGCCGGAACCTTATCTCCGGTGGCCAGCTCCAGGAGATCGCCGACCGCGAGCTCCCGCTGGTTGACCAGAGTGGTTCGGCCGTCGCGGATGACCTTGACGACGACGTCTTTGTTGATCCGGTTCAGCGCTTCGAAGGCCTTGGCGCTCTTCCCCTCCATGACCACCGTGATGACCACCGACAGCGCGATCGCGGCGAAGATGCCGACGCACTCCCAGAAATCGGTTTTTCCGCCGTTTACGGTCAGGATGATATTGACCGTCAGGGCGATGACGCCGGCCGCGATCAGCATGACGATCATCGGTTCGGTGGCCGCGGCCCAAAGCTTTTTCAGCATGGATTCCGGCTTGGTCCGGGTCAGGACGTTGGCGCCGTATTTTTCCCGGTTCTTGCGGAGGCCGTCGGAGGTCAGGCCGGTTTCCCGGTCGGTTTCCAGTTCCCTGATCAGTTCGTCCTGTGTTTTCGTATATTCGCTCATGATTCCTCTTGATCCCGATTTCGGCAATAAAAAAAAACTCAGGTATGGCAGACCGCGCCTGTCTGCTGCCATACATGAGTCTCGTTTTTCAAGGCAAACCAGGCGTTGTGCCGGTATGTTGGCTTGCCACACGCTTTCGCGTGCAAACTACTCCCCCACGGGTGTTTTCTCCATCGTTCTTACTTTAGCATGAAAATATTGAATGTCAAAAAAAGATCGGTATAAACCGGGAACTTGACAAAACGGGTTTGCCGATGTATTCTGATGGGAACAACCCGGGTTTATCAAGATGACCGTTTTGCAAAACACTGAAGATGCGCCAAGTCCCGCGCCGGGGACCTCCAATGTTCAGCGCGGGATCTGCGTTATCGGCTTTCTCATCCCGTTCGCGTATTTGTTTTTGTTTTTGAGGTATGATATTATGGGGCGCGGCATTTATGTCATATATCTTGAAATCATCCTGGCGTTTCTCTATAAGGTGCTGCTGATCTGTAAAACGGAGACCGGCCCCCGGAAATATGTTCGCATATTGCTGTGGTTGGCGGCCGGCTTTCCGTTATATATCCTGGCGTTGTTATTGTTTATGGTCTGGGGTGTACTGGCGTGGGGGCTGCAGATGGCTCCCGACATGCATTGACGGGATCCATCAGTTGTTCAAGTAATCGTGCAGCACCCGGCCGTAGGGCAGCGTGATATCCACAATGTAGTGATATCCGCCGATAACGCTTCGGACCGGAATTTCGGCCAGCGGAGCCGTCGCATGGGGAATGAGGTCGAGCATCGCCTTGCCCTCCCAGGCTTCCTTCAGCACGACATCGGTCATGTTGTAGCCGATCAATTTGGCGATTTCGGGCTTGCCGTCCGCGCCGGGGATCAGCTTCAGGTTGATCTGGGTTGTGGTCAGCGTTTTGATCACTTCCTCTTTCCGGGTGATTTCCCTGTATTTATAAGCCATGGTGCCGCGGGAAACCAATTCGTCGGCATAAAATAATTTGCCGATCAGGGTGTCGCCCCTGACCTCCAGGCTGGGCTGCGCGTATTTTTTGGGGAAACCCCAGATTTCCCGGCCGCCCGCGATGGGAGGGTGGTTGTTCAAATACATTTGATAGGTGAAGTTGCATTTTTCCCCGTTGAACAAACAGGGGAATACGATTCCGGACTCCAGGTAACTGCCGAAGCCGCCGTTTGAATCCGGCATATTGATGAATTCATAATGCGCCAGCGGCTCCGTCCACGGCTGCAGCGGTTCCGGCAGGATGGCGCGGATCACCTCCGGGTCGGTCCTGTAGGTTATGATGAAATATTCCCGGTCGATGAAGCGGAACGGGCCGGCGCCGTAACTCGACGCGCCGATCGGCATGGCGGTCAGATTCAAAATTTCTTCTTTGTTCATGGGGGCGGATGCTTTCATTCTATCGTTTGGACGTCCAGGCCGAGTTGCTCGAAGCCGAGGTTGTTGACCGGGCTTTTCAGGCCGGCGTCGACATCCTCGACGATCTTGCCGATGTTCTCCCTGATTTCGGCATTGACCACATCGGAGGGATGCGCGTATTCGGCGTGAGCGATCAGCACCAGTTGCGAACGCTTGGTCGACTCGCTCTCCGAAGAAAAAACCCACCCGAGGAACGGCAGATCCTTCAGGAGCGGCAGCCCCGCCACGCTGCGCACCACGCTGACTTTTTGAATCCCGCCGATGACGAAATCCCGGCCGTTGTTGCCGATCTGAATCTCCGTGCTGAACTCCGAGCGGCTCAGGCGCGGCGTCCCGTCGCTGTTCCAGCCCACCAGCGAAACCCCGGCGACCGCCAGGTCGAGGGTGGTGCTGCGCGCCGTCACCACCGGGTTGATGTTCAGTTCAAAGCGGAAGCCATTCTCGATTTGGGTGATCTGCTCTTTGCCGTGCTCTATTTCCCATTTGCCGCCGGGGCCCGGGATTTTGTCCTTGCCCTCCGGAATCTTGTCGTTCAGCGTATCGGGGGGAATGGTCCAGAAGGTGTCGTCGTAGAATAACCCCGAGTTGACCCGTATGGTGGAAGCGGTACGGTTCTTGGCGAGCAGCACCCCATGGGTGAGGATCCGCGCGTGACCGTTGGCGGTCAGGAAATCGAGGTATTTGGAATTCCACTTCGGATTGAAGTTGAAAAAATCCGTCCGGCTCGACCCCGAACCGTTGACGCCTCCGGCAAAGGTGGACGCCCAATTATTGCGGTAACGTCCCCCCACGGAAAAGAAATCGGCGCCTTCGTTATTTTTCCAGCTCTGGAAGTCGACCCCGATCTTGTCGTCGTTTTCGGCATAAATTTCCAGCAGCCGGTAACTGATGCGAACCTCCGGCATGGGCTTGTCATACTGCGCGAGCATTTCCGCCGTGTGCTTCCAGGACCAGAATGGAGCCCCCACCACCAGCGCGTTCAATTGTCCGTCCACCACCAACACGTCCACGCCGGAGGTGAATTCGCAGTCGTCTCCGGCGGCACCGACATTGCGGACCATCTCGCGCAGATTGGCGGCGGTGTTGGCTCTCGGGAAATAGATGAACTTCGGACGGCCGGGCGCGTAGCCCATTTCCGGCTGATCCAGCCGCTCGACGATCTGATCGATGCTCTCGCCGCTCGCGTTCGGCCGGAAGCGGTAGTCTTCGGCCGAAACCAGCAGGATCCCGGTGCCGTCGTTGTACCGGAGCGCATCGACCTGGACCGGGCTGTCGGCGACTTTCGTGCCGCGCACCACCCCCAGCAGAGACCCCCGCATCGCATACGGTTCCGCGTGCTTCAGCTCGTAGGCCCTGGTCAGCACGTAGGGGTCGGAGTTGTCGCGGATGAAGTGGATTGCGCCCACGGAATCCTTGACCTCCAGCTTCAGGTGCGCCTGGACGGTGGA
>JAVBSD010000362.1:0-3853 GCA_031547325.1 Victivallaceae bacterium
GGGGCCGTGTGGGTGGCATCGGTGGTGTTTTGCGCCGGTGCGGGCGCTGCTGGAGCCCGAGCAGCCGAATCTCCTCTAAAAAAATAAATTAAAATAAAAAAAGGGGCCGCCGCGAAGCAAGGCCATGGTCCAGGTTGGACAACCTGGTGCGATCCAACTGCATAAGTTGGTCGCCTGTCTCAACAGGCGAAACAGTAGGTAAGCCCGAGCGGGAGCGAGGGCGGAGCCGCCCGGTCGGCGATGGTGGAGTGCGAGGGGCGGAGCCCCAAGTACGGAACATGGAGCCGGGCCGGCCGCGCCATCAAAGCGCGAACCGATTGCCCTGGAGACAGTCCGGGCAAAAAAGGAAGCGCATAAGAAGTGCGCTCGGAGCCGCGCCGGCCGCGCCGGCGGGCGCGAACCAATGGCCTGGGAGACAGTCGGAACGGAAAAAAGACGAAATTCATTTCCCCGAGGGAAATTTGCCGATAAAAACCGAAAAATCGATCTTCACAGAATCTATGAAACCGAACCTTTTACAACCAGTCAGGAGGTCTCCCCGCGCAACCGGCGCGGGTGTGACTGCGTGCGGTCCGGAGCGACTTTTTTTCAACCGCAATTGACGAACAGGATGAATGATTCATGAGCAAGTATGATGTGGAGACGATCCGCCACAGCGCGGCGCACGTGATGGCGGCGGCGGTCAAGCAGCTTTTCCCGAACGCCCGGTTTGACATCGGGCCGGCGACGGAAAACGGTTTTTACTACGATTTCGAGCTGGACCGGTCCTTGGCGCCGGAGGATTTGAAGTCGATTGAAAAGGCGATGAAGAAGTTGATCGGGCGCAAGCTGCCCTTCGAGCGCTTCGAGCTGTCGCGTGCCGAGGCGGAGCAAATGCTGCGCGCGGACAATCAGGTTTACAAGCTGGAACGTCTGGCGGACATTCCCGACGGCAGTGTGATCAGTTTTTACCGCACCGGCGATTTCGTCGACCTGTGCCGGGGGCCGCACGTCGACAATACGGGTGCGATCGGCGCGGTCAAATTGCAGTCGATTGCCGGCAGCTATTTCCGCGGCGACGAAAGCAATCCGATGCTGCAGCGCATTTACGGGACGGCGTTCGCCTCTGAAGAGGAGCTGCAGGCCCATCTGACGCTGCTTGAGGAAGCGGCCAAGCGGGACCATCGCAAGCTCGGCAAGGAGCTGGATTTGTTCAGCTTTTCGGAAAATGTCGGTCCGGGGCTGGTGCTGTGGCATCCCAAGGGGGCGTTCATCCGCAACACCTTTGAAACCTACTGGCGCGACCGGCACTACCAGAACGGGTACGAACTGCTGTATACGCCGCACATCGGGCGCAGCGTGTTGTGGGAGACTTCGGGGCACCTCGATTTCTACAAGGAATCGATGTATTCGGCGATGGAGATCGACAACAGCGACTACTACGTCAAGCCGATGAACTGTCCGTTCCAGATCGAAATCTACCAGTCGCGGCTGAGGTCGTACCGGGAGCTGCCGCTGCGTTGGGCGGAGCTGGGAACGGTGTACCGCTATGAAAAATCCGGGGTGTTGCACGGGCTCTTGCGGGTGCGCGGGTTCACCCAGGACGACGCGCACATCATCTGTACGCCGGATCAGATCGAGGACGAGATCGTCGAGGTGCTGCGGTTCAGCATGTCGATCTGGAAGGAATTCGGGTTCACCGAGATCAAGCCGTATCTGGCGACGCGTCCGGCCAAGGCGGTGGGCGAGCCGGAGCGCTGGGAGAAGGCTTTGGCGGCGCTGGAAAAAGCGGTGAAGAAGGCCGGGCTGGACTGCGCCGTCGACGAGGGCGGCGGGGCGTTTTACGGGCCGAAGATCGACTTGAAGGTGCGGGACGCGATCGGGCGCGAGTGGCAGACCACGACGATCCAGTTCGACTTCAACCTGCCGGAGCGCTTCGACATGACGTACATCGGCGAAGACGGGAAGAAGCACCGGCCTTATATGGTGCACCGGGCGTTGTTCGGATCGATCGAGCGTTTCTTCGGGATTCTGGTCGAGCATTACGCCGGGGCGTTCCCGTTGTGGCTGGCGCCGGAACAGGCGCGGATTCTGCCGATCACAGAAAATCAGTACCAGGCGGCTTTGGCGATGCGCGATGAATTGCGCCGCAAGGGGCTGCGGGTGGAAATCGACGGCCGCCAGGCCGGGTTGGGGGCGAAGATCAAGGATGCGCGTCACGACCGGTTGAATTACATTCTGGTGGTTGGAGAGCGTGAAGCGGCGGACGGGACGTTGGCGGTGCGTTGCCGGCGGGATGGCGAGCTGGGGGCGATGAGCGTCGAAGCGGTGGCCGAACGCATGCTGCGCGACATCGCCGACAAAAAATAAAAAAAAGCCGGCCGCGCCAGGTCCACGGGACCTGGCGCGGTCCAACTGCATAAATTGGTCGCGAAACAGTAGGGGAGCCGCCCGGTCGGCGATGGGACACTTTGGGGAGAGCAACCCAAACTTTTGAGGTCACATCATCAGCGGCGGCTCCTTTTTATTTGGGAGGGTAGATTTCCGAACTGCGAAAGCTTCTTCGCAACGGCGTCATCCGCGCAAACTTCCCCGTATTGCTCCAAACCACCACACTCCCATCCGGCCCCGGCATGGGAAAAATCCCGGCAATCACTCCGATCCGGCTGCGTCCGTCAACCCCGCCAGACGCCCCGGAAGGCTCCAGCAGCTCCAGACTCTGACGATGCCGCCAGGCTACCGCATACCGCCCCACCGCCGGCACCCAGGCGATCGCCGTCGCCGGCATGGATAACTCGGTCAACGTCCCGCCATGCAACAGCTCAAGCCGTTCTCCGCCGTCCCGAATCAATACCCCGTCCGAGCCCGCCGCCGCCATTTCCACCGGTTCGCTGTCGCGCCGCGCCCATTCCCCGAGCACCCTGCCGTCGCTGTCCAGCAACCGCAACCGCCCCGCTTCTGCCACCCACAACCGCCGCTCCGCCGGCAGCGACGCCAGCGCCACCCGGCCGCCGGTCGTTTCCGCAACCCTGCGCGCCGTCCCGTCGGCCAGCGCAAACCGGTATAATTGACCGTCGGCCGCCAGCCAGATGTGTTCACTGTCCGCCGGCGCAATGGCGGAGACCTCCCGTCCCTCCAGCGTCCAGGCTCCGGTGATCCCGAGGTGCGGATCGATCTCCACCAGCCGGGCCGGACGCTCCAGCTCCGGCTGTGCCGCTTCGACCGCGATCAGCCGCGCCCCCTTCCCGGACCAGAAGGCCAGAGTCAGCTTGCATTCCTCAAGCAGCACCCCCGAAGCCAGCTCCCCGCTGTACTGGTTTCCGGTCACCACCAGCGTCGAATTGGGGCCCGCCGCCGCGCCGATGCGCTCGGCCAGCCAGATTCCGGAGCAATCCGGCGCCACCCCGAAAAGCGGCACCGCAATCCCGCCGGCGCCGTCGCGGCGCCATACCGGCTGCCAGGCGATCCCCAGATCGCTTCGGACCACCGCGGATATCTGCGCGTCGACCGGCGTCCCGCGCCGCATATCCTCCGTCGTCGAACGGCGAATCAGGTGCGAAGCATCGCCCGTAACCGCCGGACGGGACTCCCATCCGTAATTCTGTACCGCCGGCAATTCAGCCGCGCCGGCCCCCAACGCCGCGCCGAAGACCAGCGCCGCCGTCAATTTTCCGCGCATAAGTCCACCCGTTCGTAATCGTTGTTTCCAACCGCGTATGCGAAATACCCCTCGACTTCGACGCCGGCCTCCCGCAGCGCCGCCAGCAGTTCCGCGCCGTCGTCGCCGCGCACCCAGCTCGACACCAGGACCCGGCCGCCCTTGTCGCGCGCCAGCAGCGCCGCACGGGAGGCGGAATCGCAGACCTCGCCCGAA
>JAVBSD010000418.1:0-3202 GCA_031547325.1 Victivallaceae bacterium
CGGCTGCTGCGAGCCCGCGGCCAAGGCGGAGCCCCGGATGGACCTGAAGTACGAAGAAGCCGCCGGGGGCTGGGGCGTCCTGAACCGCTCCTATCTGACCGGCGGCAAGTTTGTCCAGTCCGGCAGTAACCTGAAAGGCACCGTCAGCTACCGGGTGCTCATCGGAAATTACGACGGCAAAACCCGCAGCTCTTCCGCCGAGGTGATGATTGTGCCGCGTTTTGAGACCGGGAGCAGGATTCTGGAATTTTCGCCCCTCCGCGCGACGCTCCACGTGGACCCGCAAACGGGAGAGGTTGCCATCGATCAGGTTTTCTGCGAGGCGGATGCGAAGCGTGAAATCGATCCGGGCCATTCCGGGTTGATGTTTTTTTACACTCACAACGGCCTCCAGCTGCAGGCGAAACACTTGATTTTCAATGGAGGAATTTACTCCCTGCGGCCCGCGGAACAACACTTCCGACTGGAAGTTCGTTACCAAGAGCCCACTCCCGAGGAGGGTCAATCCTTTCGCATCAGGCATTCCGTCCGGGCGGTGAGCGCTCCCCTTGAGTTGCGCGCCGGAACCGGCGTGGAAGACAGTATCGAGCTGGATGTCCGCCAAACCGGACCGCAGGACCATTAAACCCCGGAAGAACTTCCGATGATCGATCTCGACGCGGCGCAATTTCCCCGAATACAACGGCAGGTCCTGGAACGGCTGGCCGGCGAACAGGAGTCCGGCCGGCTCCACACCGGGCAGCCCCTGGGCAGCGAACTGGCGCTGGCCGACCGGCTCGGCGTTTCGCGCAACACCGTCCGCGCGGTGGTCCGGGCGCTGGAAAACGCCGGCGCGGTGCGCCGGATTCCGCGCCGGGGCATTTTTCTCACCGCCTCCTTCCGGCTGGGCGGCGGGCGCTCCGGCAACGGGCGGAAGGCGGAACGTTTTCTCCTGATCCGCTGGTGCGACAGCCTGATGGAGAGCGCCATCTCCGACGGGCTGCAGGAATTCGCCCGCGAATACCGGCTGCCGCTGCGGATTCTCTACGCTTCGCAGTCGGCGGCGACCGTGGCGGAAATTCTCGACCACCTGGAGCCGGGCGAAACCGCGATCCTGCTCCCGGTGGAACTGCCCGGAGTCCCCGAAGCCATGCGCCGCGCCCTCGGCCGCGGCGTCCGGTTGCTGCAGCTCGACCGCTACCTCGAAGACATCGCGACGCCGGCGGTGCTCTTCGACCACTATTCCGGCGCGGTGCAGACCACCCGGCACCTGCTGGAGCAGGCGGAAATCCCGGTATGGTACTTCGGCTACCTGCATCCGGTTTCCGCGGCCAGGCGCCACGCGGGCTGGCGCGACTGCATGCTGGAATACGGCTTCAACCGCCCCGGCGAATTTGAAATCTGCTGCGGCGGCGAACGGCTGGACGTCGAACAGCAGACCGAGGAGTTCTTTATCGGCACCTTCCGCGAATTTTACCGCCGCCACCTGGACCGGCGGCTGGCGGTCTTTTGCATCGCCGACTCGCTGGCGCGGATGGTGTACCGGGTCGCGGCGGAATTCAACCGCGAAATCGGCCGCGACCTGATCGTCGCCGGCTTCGGCAACGAACCGCTCGGCTTCGATCCGCCGCTGACCACGGTGCGCCCCGATCAGAAGCTGCTGACCCGCGCCGCCGGCGAATGCCTGCTCAATTGGCCGAAGATCGCCAATTACCGCCAGGTGCTGCCGGTGGAGCTGATCCGCCGCTCCTCGTCCCGTTTCATTCCCGTCCCGCTGACCGCGGCAAAATAATCCCCGCTATGCGGGTTATGCGAAAAAAGGCGCGGATGCGACATCCGCGCCTTTCAGAAAATCGTTTTTCCGCGAATCAGAAGGAGGAGGGGTCCACCCGCCAGACGCCGTCGACCTTGATCATCTCGACTTCTTCCTCATCGCCGTCGAGACGGATGGTCACGACCGCGGTATCGCCGTCGATGGTCTCCTTGACGATTTCGATTTTCTTCATCTGCTCGATTTGCTCCTTGGACAGCATGCTGTGCATGCCGGCGAGCTTCTTGGCGGTGGTGCTATCGCTGTGCTTGGCCATTTCCGCCTCATTCTTCGCCGCGAACGCGGTGAAGAAGCTCTTCACCGACTTGCTGGGAGTGCTGCCGCCGCAACCGGCCAGGCAAATCATCGCCGCCGCCATCACCGCCATCAGAAAATACCTCATTCCCCTTGCCCTTTCTATGTTTGTTTGGGGGGTGAATATGCCTTGAAATCAGAAGGTGGGGAGGACCAGCTTCCACACGCCGTCGACTTTGACCAGCGCGATGTCTTCTTCGCCCTCGTCGCCTCGGACGGTCACGACCGCGGTGTCGCCGTCGATTTTTTCCCTGAGAATTTCGACTTTTTTCATCTTGGCGATGTCCTCTTTGGAAATCGAGTCATGCATTGCGACGAGCAGCCCGGCGATGTCGGCGGCGCTGTATTTGGCGATTTCCGTCTCAATTTGGCGATTTCCGTCTCATTTTTATCCGCGACCGCGGTGAAGAAATTTTTCACCGCCGCACTGGGAGAGTCGCTGCCGCCGCCGCAGCCGGCCAGGCACATCATCGCCGCCGCCATCACCGCCATCAGGAAATGTTTCATTCTCTTGCCTCTTTCACTTTCTTTGCCGGGAACATATTCAATCCAAATATGCCTTAAAAATCCGCTTTTGTCAAGCGGTTCCGAAAGAATTCGACGCAAAAAAACCACCGGCGGACCGCTTGTAAAAAGCGCGTTCCGTGACTATATTCCTAACGAGGCAATTTCAGGGAGGCGGAGATCGGCCAATGCGGCATCGTTTTCTCGACAATTTCGACCGGATTCTACGCTCCGGCGGCAAACGGGTGTGGAGCGTCGACGGGCTGACCGAGGATATTTTTTACTTCGACGCCTGGTTCGGCAGTCTGAATCTGCGCCATACCTTCGAGGCGTGGGCCAGGCGGCGCGGCTTTCAGGCGGCGGTGCTGGGCGTCGACGGAACCATCGATTTTTCCGGCTCCGAAGATCCGGCGCTGGCCGAACGCCTCTTCAACGCTTCGGCGACAACCCGGCAGCCCAAATACGGCCAGTCTTTCGAAGCCGCTTCCGCCCCGGCGGGGCCGGCGGGACCCCCACGCCCCCCCCCCCACCCCGCCCGCGCCGCCCGGCGGCGCCCCCCTTTAGGCCCGCTCACACCGGGCGTGGCCCGGCCCC
>JAVBSD010000433.1:0-4523 GCA_031547325.1 Victivallaceae bacterium
GGGGCCGCCGCGAAGCAAGGAAAAACAAGACAAGGGGCCAGGTTGTCTAACCTGACCCCTTGCCTTGTTTCGCGGCGGCCCCTCTTGTTTTTGGGGAGAGGGAGTGCTTACTTGTTGATCCAGTTGTCAACCATCGGCACATCAATACGCTTGCCGTCCGTCCACGTCGGCTCCCACTGGTTGATGTACTGCAACACCGTCAACATCGTGGAAAAAGCCATCAGCAAAAACACCGCCACCGCCACCGCCGCATAAAACGGCGACGGCCGGTTCGACGACGGAGCAGCCAGATAAACCTGATCCGCCTTCAACGCCGGTTCCCCCTCCGGCAACGTGGCATTCTGCGGCAACGCCACCTTCTTGCCCGGCGGAGTGCGCTTGACGCCGCGCTTGGCATTCGCCGGCGGTTCGGCGGCGGCCGCCGCCCTGTCGGCCGTGGTCGCCGCCGTGGCGGCGGCAGTGGCGGCGGTGGCCGCCGCGATCGCCGCCGGAGCGGCCGCCGGAGGAGGCGCAATCTCCGAAGGCGCCGTCGTCGGCTTCGGCGGCGGCGCGGTACGAACCAGATTGACCTGCGGCATCGCCGCGGGAGCCGGCATGGCAACCGGCTTGGCGGTTTCATTGGTCAAAGGCGTGGCGCCGGTCGGAAGATCCGAAGGCTTGAGCTTGATCGTCGCCTTCGACAGATTCAACGGCGCAACAGCGCGGGTCTGAGTGTTATCTCCATCGCCGGACTCGGCTTCCGGCTGGCTCTCAGCCTCGGCCATCTGTTCGAGCTTGACCGTCTGGCGCGACGGATCGACCGCACGGGCCGGAGCCGTCTTGGGCAACGACACGCCGACGCCGGGACTGGTCGGAGCGCCGAGACCGCCGGGCATCACCTTCGGCGTCGGACGCTGCAGCTTGACCGTGTCGTCAACCTCGGAAGCCCTGCTCGGAGCCTGAACCACACCGGGACCGGCCTGAGGCGCGCCGGGCGTCATCGCCGCCAGCTTCAGGGTCTTGCGGGTCCGGGTGTCCTCGATGAGGTTCGGAACTTCGGGCGCGCCCGACGGCGGCAAATCCGACGGCTGCAGCGGCCGCACCTCGCGAGGGGTCAACGGTTTGACCACCAGGGTTTTGCGGGTGCGGGTATCGTTGACCATGCCGACCCCGCCGGTATCGGTCGAACGCGGACCCAGCGGATCGGAAATCACGCCGGAATCGGTCGAAACCTCGGCGACCGGCGGAACCGGATTGAGCTCGGGAAAATCGTCGGCGGGATTGGCGCGCTGCAGCGAAGAAAGCTTGACGGTGCGCCGGGTGCGCGTATCGTCCTCTTCTTCGGCCGCCCGGGAAGCGACTTCCGGCGCCGCCTGGGGAACGTCGTCACCGGATTTCTTCAATTCCGGCATTACGAAACCGCCCGGTACGGGACTCGCGGCACTCACATCTTTATCGTCGGCCATAACCTGCTCCCTGAACTCAAGTTAATGATAAAATCCATAATTTCCGTCAATATAACCCCGTCCGAAACAATTGTCAAATATTTGTCGCGGGATTTTTCAGTCACGCACTTTCGATACGCTCGATCTGCTGTTTGACGTCGCGATACTTGACGTTGTTCTGGAGGATTTCCTTGAAGGTTTCGAGCGCCCTGGGCAATTCTCCGACGGCCTCGTAGCATCTGGCCAGATCGTACATGACGTCGAGTTTGAAGCGGTCGGCGCGGATCATTTCGCCCAGCGCCTCGCTGAACACCCGGATCGCCTCCGTCCAATTCCGCTGCGTCATCATGATCCGCCCGATGCCGACCCGGGCCTGGACGCGGCGCTGCGAGTTGTTGGAGGCTTCGTTGAACTGAACCATCGCGGCGTCGTACTCGCCGCGCTCGAAATGAAGATTGCCCAGGTCCAGCTGCAACTGGGCGTCCCGGGGATAGGCCGCCAGGCGGCGCTGCGCGCGGTCGAGGCGGAAAGCCTCCCGGGCGGTCTGGTATTCGGCAATCTGCTGCTCGCTGTTCTCGTAGGCCTGGGGATTGGACTGCAGCAGCCGGATGTTGTGGTCGAATTTGGCCAGATAAGCTTTTTCGATCAGCTTGTCGAGCTGCGGGTCGAGACTGCCCAGGGTCTTGGCGACGCGTTCGAGGGCCTGGGCCGCCATGTCGTAATCGCCGGCGACCATATAGGCGCTGGCCAGCTTGCGCCGGATGTCGATCGAATCGTTCTCCTTGAGCATGGCGTTGTACTTTTCGATCATGATGCGCGCCTGGCCCGGGTCCCGCAGAATGCTGTCTTCGAGCTGGAGGGTCAACGATTCGCGCTCGCTGGTGTCGTTCTGCTTGCCTTTGGCGCGGCCGGCCTCGCGGGTCGCGTCGCGCAGCTTGCTCTGGATGTCGAAATCGTTGGGAAACTGCAGCGCCAGCGCCTGGAAAAGCTTGACCGTGTCGTCGAGCTGCCCCTCCTTGCGGTAGAGTTCGGACAGGCGCTCGATCTGGTCCTGGGCGCGCGGGTTGAACTTGATCAGGAGCTCCAGCGCCTCCATGACGATGAAGGGCGCTTCGGCGGCCTCGCCAGCCTCGGCCAGCAGCTTGAGCATGGTCGGATTGTTGACGCAGAGCGCCAGCATGTCTTCGCAGGCGGTCAGCGCCCGGGTCGGATTTTCCGGGATCATCTTGCGGATTTTGCCCGAAAAACGCATATTTTTCAGCGCCACGCCGATGCCGGGACCGCCGACCTTGTCGAACTTCTCCAGCTCCATTTCGCGCAGCTTTTTGCGGGCTTCGATGAAGCCCGGAGCCTTCTGAACCACCGCCTTCATGGTGCTGATCGCATAGTCGAGGTCGTCGCGGCGCTGGCCGTCAAGCGCGCGATTGTAAAAATCCTTCAAACTCGGATTGACGTCTTTGAAACTCATTTTCTGCATAGAAACTATCCCGCTTCCCTTGCCGATATATCATTTAATAGAATTAATATAATCCGTTTTCATCGCGGATGCAAATTTTACTTCGGAACTCTTTACTAATTTTCCTCGTCGATGGCGTCCCGGACCGATTGATCGCCGGAGGTGATGCCGCGGCTGGTGCCGCGGATGAAGTCGAGAAAGTGCCCGACCTCCGCCGTCGGCGTTTCACGGGTGATTTCGGCAAAGGCGTTTTTGCTGTTGAGGCCGTGGAAAAAATAAATTTTGATGGCGCGCCGGATCGCGGCGCGGCGCGCGGCGTCGAGGCCGGCGCGGCGCAGGCCGACGGTGTTGGGGCCGCAGATATAGTCGTTTTCGGCCAGCATGCAATAGGGGGGGATGTCCTGGAGGACCGTAGTCCGTCCGTGGATCATCGCCAGCGCGCCGATGCGCACGAACTGGTGGATCAGCACGTAGCCGGAGATCACCGCGCCGTCGCCGATTTCGACATGCCCGGAAATCGCGGTGTGATTGGCCGCGGTGACCTGGTTGCCGATCACCGCGTCGTGGCCGACGTGGACAAAAGCCATCAGCAGCGTATGGCGCCCGATCCGGGTCACCGCGTCGGGAAAGGGCGAACGGTGAATGGTGACGTATTCGCGGATGGTGGTATCGCTGCCGATTTCGGTGGCGGAGCGCACGCCGGGGCGAAAACGGTGGTCCTGCGGCTCCTCGCCGACCAGGGCGCCGAAGTACACCCGGCAGCGCGGCCCGAGCACGGTGTAGCGGCCGATTTTGACATGGGCGTCGATGTGGCAGTCGTCGCCGACGACGGTGTCGGCTTCGATCACCGCGTAGGGACCGACCGCGACGTTGCTGCCGAGCCGGGCGCCGGGGTCGATGATCGCGGTCGGGTGGATCATGGCGCTCAGTCTTCCCGGGAGACCACGGTGCCGGCGGAAAGGTCGCCGGCAAGGACCCGTTCGAGGCTGGTCGGGTCGAAAAAGTTGAAGACGATGATCGGCAGAGCGTTGTCGCGGCACAGCGAAAAAGCCGCCTGGTCCATCACCGCCAGCTTCATCGCCAGCGCGTCGTCGTAGGTCAGCTCGGAATAGCGCACCGCCGCCGGATCGCGGAAGGGATCGGCCGAATAGATGCCGTCGACCTTGGTGGCCTTGAGCAGCGCTTCGCAGTCGGTTTCCAGCGCGCGCAGCGCGCTGGTGGTGTCGGTGGTGAAAAACGGGCTGCCGGTGCCGGCGGCGAAGATCACCACCTTGCCGGATTCCAGCGCCCGGATCGCCTCGTCGCGGTTGAAACGCGGAGCCAAAGGCTCCATGCCGATGGCGCTCTGAACGACCGCGGTCACGCCGGCGGCGGCGAAGAAATCCTTCAGGCACAAAGCGTTCATCACCGTGGCCAGCATCCCCATATAATCGGCGTTGACCCGGTCCATGCCGTCGGCGGCTCCCTTGACGCCGCGCCAGATGTTGCCGGCGCCGACCACCAGGGCGATTTCACAGCCGGCGTCGATGGCGTTTTTGATGCGTTCGACGATGCCGCGGATGCTGGCGGCGTCGTAGCCGTGCGTTTCCGGTCCCTTCAGGGCTTCGCCCGAAAGTTTCAACAAAACCCGGCGGTATTTGCAT
>JAVBSD010000427.1:0-5485 GCA_031547325.1 Victivallaceae bacterium
TGGACAAATTCCTGTCGCTGCCGCTCTCCGAACGGCCGGATGCGCTGATCATCCCGGACGACCTGCTGGCCGACTGGGTTGAGGCGGCGCTGTGGCGGCATTCGGAGTGGCGCCCGGAGATCATCGCGCTGAACAATATCCAGCTGCCGATCGCCTATCCGCCGTCGCGGGTCGGGAGGTTCGAATTCGATATCATGGCTTATGCCGGCAAGGCCACCGGCATGCTGTTCAGAATGCTGCGCGAAGGCGTCACCAGGCATCCGATGCTCCGGTACCGCCCGCGCTTCATTCCGGCGCCCGGGGCCGGCGACCGGTAAGACAACACAGAAAGGACGGAATCATGGAAAGAAAATTCACACTCATCGAACTGCTTGTAGTTATTGCGATCATCGCAATCCTGGCCAGCATGCTGCTGCCGGCATTGTCCAAGGCCCGGGCGGCGGCGCAGGCCGTCAAATGCGTCGGCAATCAGAAACAGCTGGGCTTGTCCCAGGCGATGTATTCGGTCGATTTCAATGACTGGCTGCTCATTCTTTATTATGATTCGGTCACCCACCCGACCCACTATCACTGGGCGCACATCCTGAAGAATTACGGCGATCCGGCGGAGGGGATTTTCGTCTGTCCGAGCCAGAATCCGGTTATTTCGAACGACGCGGTATTCGTCGAGGGATACATCTACGGCATGCGGCGCAACCATTGGGACACCAAGTACACCAATTCCGATTACGACGGCTGGGACAAGGTGGTGATCCGGGTGCCGCTGGTGCCGGATCCCTCCGGCGC
Source organism: Victivallaceae bacterium (assembly GCA_031547325.1). Lineage (GTDB taxonomy): Bacteria > Verrucomicrobiota > Lentisphaeria > Victivallales > Victivallaceae > JAVBQJ01. The sequence continues at coordinate 787 of JAVBSD010000427.1, forward strand.
CTTTTACTGCGGCGACACCGTGACCGACGCGGAACACGGTTCCACCCAGTGGAGTCTTTTCGCCGACAGCTTCATCGACTCCGGAGCCGGGCTGCATACCCGCCATAACAGCCGCGCCAACATGACCTATATCGACGGCCATACCGCCGCCACCAGCGGAGCCGACCTGAACGACGCCGGCTTCCCGTACTACAACGCCGGTTACAACAAAGTCAGCCCTTGAAGCGGAGTTCCGGATCATGCGTTTCCTCATTTTGACATTGATTTTCGCCGCCGGGTTGGTCCCGGCGGCGGCCGACGCGCCGCTCCGGTTCGATCTGCGCGGGGACTTCCAGGGCTGGAACAGCCGTAACTTCTACCAGGACAACCGTTTCGCCGTCACGCCCGACGACGGTGGCGTGATTCTCGCGCCGCGCGACCGGGGCGCCATCGCGGCGACCTGTTTCACCTTCTTTCCCCGGCCGGCGGCGGAAAACGCGACCATCGCCGTTTCCCTGCGTTACCGGGCCGAGCCCGGCACCATCCCGTTGACCGTCTGCCTCTCCCGGGGGCCCGGCGCGGGCTCTCCGGCGGTCAAGCATCCCATCCGCATCCTCGCCAACGGCCAATGGCACGAAACGCGGGTGGAATTCGATCTGGCGCCGTACCACGCGCTGCAACTCCCGGAGCTGTGCCTCGAATTCATCATGGAGGGCGCCGCGACGACCGACCGCTGGCAGATCTCCGAGATCACGATCACGCCGGAGAAGCCGGCCCCGGTCGAATTCCGCCGCCTGCCCGCCTCCGGCAACATCGCGACCGGGTACGGCGCCGAAGAGGCCGTCGTCGCGGTCGCGGCCAACGCCGCCCGGCAGGTCAAGGCCGAACTGCGCAACGACAACGACGGCGGCAGTCTCCTGGAAACCCGGGAAGAGGCGCTGACGGCCGGCGGCCGGACGGAGTTCCGTTTCGACATGGCGGAGCGCCGGCCCGGCAATTACCGGGTGGAGCTCTTCGTCGACGGCGTCCGGAGCGCCGAATATCCTTTCTTGAAATTCGTGCCGGGGCCGGACAGCGTCATCGTCGCCGGCGGCGTGCCGCATTATCGCGGCGAGCCCCTCTTCGTCATCGGCCTTTTTCACGCCAGCGATCCGGTGCTTTCGATCGTCAACGACACCAACCGGACGCTGGGGCTGCCGCCGGTCGAACGGAGCGCGATGCTGGAGGAGCTGCGCCGGCGCCGTTTCAACACCGTCCATCACAGTTGGACGCCCGGTTCGCCGGAATTCCACCGCGACGCGGCGGCGGCGGGGCTGCTGGTGCTGAACGAAATCGGCCGCGACGAGCCGGCGGAGGCCTATCAGCGGGTCGCCGCCGTCATGAACGAGCCCAATCTCTTGGGGTGGAGTCCGTTCGACGAACCCCAGGCCGGCTGGCGGGAGACCGCCGCCACGCTGTACGACAAATACAGCCGGATGGATCCGCATCATCCGGTCATCGTCGCTTTTGAAGCCGGAGGGTACGGGCTCGGGTCGCGGCCGCTGGCGGACGTCGCCATGGAGGATTTTTATCACATCGGCAGTTCCGATTGCGATCTCGGGGTGACGGGCGAGCTGATGGCGGCGGTGGAGCGCAACATCGTCGCCGGCAATCCCGGCGGCTGCCTGTTCCTGGTGCCGCAGCTGTTCCGGGCCGGTGAAAGCGGTCATTCCTGTTTTCAGCCGACTCCGGCGCAGGTGCGGGCTCAGGTCGCGCTGGGGCTGATCCACGGCGCCAAGGGGCTCATGTATTACGCATTTTTCACCACCGAAACCACTGAAAGCGGCATGGAGCGCAATCCGGCGCGCAAATACTGGTATCTGCCGGAGAGCTCGTTGTGGGACGCCATCGGCGATATCAATGCCCAAGTCGAGGCCGACGCCGAATTTTTTCTGCTCGGCGAAGCGGTTCCCGGAGTCCGTTTCGACGGGCTGCCCGAAGCGCGGGCCTGGCGGCTGGGCGACCGGATGCTGATCCTCGCGGTCAATACTTCCGGAAGCAGGACACAGACTGGACGCGTCATCCTGCCGGAGTCGGCCGACCTTGAGGTCAGCTTGCCGCCCTACGGCGTTTTCCGGCGCGTTTTTTAGTTTCGGGCCAGCGCCGCCTGGATCAGGCCGGTGAACAGCGGGTGGGGACGGCGCGGCCGCGATTTGAATTCCGGATGGAACTGGCAGGCGATGAAGTAGGGATGCTCCGGCAGTTCGACGATCTCCGCCAGTCGGCCATCCGGCGAGGTCCCGGCGATTTTCAATCCCGCCGCCTCCAGCGCCGAACGGAACGTTGGGTTGAACTCGTAGCGGTGGCGGTGCCGTTCGTCGATGTCGCAGCCGCCGTAGAGTCCGGCGCTGCGCGAACCCGGAACCAGCCGGCACGGATAGGTCCCGAGCCGCATCGTGCCGCCCAGTTTGTCGAGCTCCCGCTGCTCCGGCATCAGGTCGATCACCGGGTAGGGCGTCTCCGGTGCGAATTCGGTCGAATCGGCGCCCGCCAGGCCGGCCAGGTGGCGCGCCGCTTCGATCACCGCGCACTGCATCCCGAGGCAGATGCCCAGAAACGGAATGCCCCGGGTCCGCGCGTATTCGATCGCCGCCAGCTTGCCCGCCACCCCCCGCTGCCCGAAACCGCCCGGCACCAGAATCGCGCCGGCCCCGGCCAGCACCTCGGACGCCGGCCGCGTTTCCAATTCTTCGGATTCGACGCGCAGGAAGTTGACCCGGACGCCATGGGCGATCCCGGCGTGGTCCAGCGCTTCGTAAATGCTCTTGTAGGCGTCCTGGTGCCGGGCGTATTTGCCGACCACCGCCACCGTGCATTCGCATTCGCGGCACAGCACCGTCGACAGCCACCGGTCGTAACGCGAAAGATCGAGGTCGCGCGCTTCCAGGCGCAGCAGCTCCAGCACCTTGACGTCCAGCCCCTGTTTGGCCAGCTCCAGCGGCACCTCGTAGATCGAATGCTTGACGTCGAGCTCCTCGATCACCAGATCGCGCGCGATGTTGCAGAACAGCGCCAGTTTTTCGAAGTGGTCTTCGTCCAGCGGCACCTCGCTGCGGCAGACCAGAATGTCCGGCGCGATGCCGATGCCGCGCAACGCCGCCACCGAATGCTGCGACGGCTTGGTCTTCAATTCCCCCGCCGCCCGGATGTACGGCGCCAGCGTCAGATGGATGAACGCCGCGTTGCCGCGGCCCGCCTCAAAGAAAAATTGCCGCGCCGCCTCCAGAAACGGCAGCGATTCAATGTCCCCCGCCGTCCCCCCGATCTCGCTGATCGCGATGTCCACGCCGTCGCGGTGGAGCTTTTTCATCGCCTGTTTGATCTCGTCGGTGACGTGCGGGATCACCTGTACCGTCCTGCCGAGATATTCCCCGGCCCGCTCCCTGGCCAGCACGCTGCTGTAAATCCGTCCCGCCGTGTAGTTGCTCGCCCGCGAACAGTCGACCCCCGCCAGACGCTCGTAATGCCCCAGGTCGAGGTCCGTCTCCGCCCCGTCGTCGGTCACGAAAACCTCCCCGTGCTGGTAGGGACTCATCGTCCCCGGATCGATGTTCAGGTACGGATCGAGCTTCTGCATCGCCACCCGGTAACCGCGCTGCTGCAGCAACAATGCCAAACCCGCCGCGGTGATCCCCTTGCCCAGGCTGGAGACCACCCCGCCGGTTACGAAAATGTGCTTGGTCATGACGCTTCTCCTTTTTGGGGAATTGAGGTTTTTGGTTCGCGGCTGATGCCGCGGCCGGCCCGGCTCCGAGTCCACTTTGGGGATACGCGTTGCTCTCCCCAAAGTGTCCCATCGCCGTCCGGGTGGCTCCGCCCGGCCTCCCGGCCGGGCTTCCTTCCTTGGTTCGCCCGCTTAGGCGGGCGACCAGCCTCCGCGGCTGGACCGCGCCAGGTTGTCCAACCTGGACCGTGGCCTTGCTTCGCGGCGGCCCTATTTTATTTTTTATTTTTAATAGGCGCGCTGATTCCGCTTCTCCACGTAGTTCACCAGCGCCCGGTTCACCACCCGCACCCCCCCCGGCGTCGGATAATCCCCGCTGAAATACCAATCCCCCAAATGGCCCGGACAACACTTGCGCAAGTCGTCGCAGCTCTGATACACCACCTCCAACTCCGCCTTCAACCCCTCCGGCCGCAGTCGCTCCGCAATCGCCCGGCGCAAATCCGCCGCCTCGATCGCCGCATCAATCGGCAACGCGCAATTGGTCATTTCCCGATCGGAAAAAGACAATTGGAAACGCGCCCGCTCGTAGCTGTCCAAGACCACGGCGTATTGCCCGCGCCGCTTCAGCAGCTCCACCGCCGCCTCGAAGGCCAGAAGCTCATGGAAGCTCGCCATGTCGATGCCGTAACAGTCCGGATAAGCCACCGGCGGCGCCGCCGAAGCCACCACGATTTTTTTCGGCCCCAGCCGGTCCAGCATCGGCAGGATCGCCTTGCTCATGGTGTTGCCCCGGACGATCGAATCGTCCAGCACCACCAGCGTGTCCTCGCCCGGCGTCACCAGCCCGTAGGTGACGTCGTAGATGTGCTTGAAGAAGTCCCGCCGCGCCGCCGCGTCGGCGATGAAGGTGCGGAACTTGGCGTCCTTGACCGCCACTTGGCCGAACCGCGGCCGGAGCCCCGCTTCGATCATCGCTTCGAGCAAGCCGTGGAAGCTGATCTGCGCCGTGTTGGG
>JAVBSD010000204.1:0-4260 GCA_031547325.1 Victivallaceae bacterium
GGGCTTCGACGAGCGCCGCCGCTTCGTCCAGATCCTCCAGCCGATCCAGGAACGCATCAGTTTCCTGGCCACGCTGCTCCACAAATACGGCCACCGGGAAGTCCTGGTGGCGCTGCCGACCGCCCTGCTGCGCCACGAAATGGAGGTTTTTCTGCAAACCCGCCCGGATTGGGGCATGCGCTTCGAAACCGTCGACGTCACCTTGAACGAGGATTCGACGACGGTGACGCCCGGCGTCGCCGAAACCGTCTGCGGCCGCCTGCGGCAGCACACGGCGCTGATGGTGTTTTTCGCCGGCGCCTCCTCGCTGGCGATCCACCGGCAATTGCTGGCCTCCGGCATCGAGATCCCGCGCCGGCTGTCGCTGGTGGTGGACTCGGGCCGCTTCGATTATTATATCCGGGTCTGCGGCATCGCGTCGCTCTACTTCGATACCCGCGACGAGGGACGATCCTGCGTCGAAGAGCTGGTCCGCCAGCTGACCAGCGGCCAACTGAATTTCGAATGCCGGCTCGCCAGCCACACCTTTCACGCCGGCAACACCATCGCCGCGGCCATGTCGCCGGAAGCGGCCGCCGCCAGCGACGAAATGCGTCTGCGACGCAGCCACAGATAAACAATCCATCATGAAGGAGGCGGAAATGCGAAAATGATTCACACTTATAGAGCTATTGGTCGTGATAGCGATCATTGCAATCCTGGCGTCGATGCTGCTGCCGGCGCTGTCCAAGGCGCGGGCGGCGGCCCTGGCCGCCAAATGCACCTCGAATCTGAAGCAGGTCAACATCTTAACCGCGCTGTACTTCAACGACAACGACGAGCAGATGGTCACTTATTCGACGGTCCCCGGGCTGTTGATCCACCATTGGCTGTCGTCGCTGGAGATCTATCTGGGAGAAGCTTCCAGCGATGACAACACCGATTACACTCTCCCGCAATACTATTGTCCGGTCTCGGAACGCACGGTGGCGGACACCTACGGCGCGAACAACGGCTATGCCAAGAATTACTGCGGCTACGATCCGCTGGGGATTTTGGGGATAGACGAATCGGACAGGGTTTTCAACATGGTGTTTCCCGGCAGCGGATATTATTTTCTCACCAATCTGAAGCTGGCGAAGCGTCCCTCGGAATCCATCCTGTACTGCGATGTTTCCGTCGCGCCCGCCGGCGCGGTCCTGTACTGGGGAGCCCACCGGTATCAGGTCGGAGGCGGGGTCGCGGACGGATGGGCGCTCTTCGGCGAGCGGCACAGCGGCAGGGGCGGGATGGCGTTCATCGACGGCCATGTCCTGCAGGTCCGCGGCGACGAGTCCCGGCAGTACGGCATCGCCGAATACTTCGACGCCAGCGGAATTCCCCATCTGCCCCAATAACGAACCATCCTCGAACTCTCAAAGGAAAAAATGAAATTACCGGCGTTGCTTCTGATGTGTTGCCTGGGCGTCGCCGCCCAGGGCAAGGTGCTTTTTTCAAGCGAGGCGGCTCCCGGAACCGCTTCCTTCGACGGCTGGGAATTGGTCAAATACGGAGACGGAGGGTCGGATACGATGGCCATGCCGGTGCCGGGCGCGCCCGGCTCCTCCATGCCGTTCATCTTCAATTCCGGCGAGCGGAACTGGTGCTATCTGATCCGGGAGTTTTCCGCCGACGAGCTCGGCGACGCGACTTCGATCCGCGTCCGCTTCTCCGTGTACACCAACCGTCCCGCCAAGGTGTATGCGGCGATCACCGACGGAATCACCTGGGGGAACGCCCTGGAACGCATGGCGGGAGGGCGGCCGGCCAAAGCGCTGGAGTGGGAGGAGATCACGCTGGTGATGGCGCGTTATCAGCCGGAAGTCCACAAGGGGCTGGTCAGCGTTGCCGCCGGGTTGGATTACAACAGCATCGGCGCGTGGTGCGGGATCGGCCGGATCGTGGTCGAAGCCTTCGGCGGCAACGACAATTCCGAAGCGATGCTTTCCGCCTTCGACGTTCCCCTGACCCACGATGCGTTTCCGGTCGCCTGGTTGAAAACCGCCTCCGCGCTCAGCGGCGTCGACGGGGAGTTCGCACGTTATCAGGAGTATTGCCGGATTCTGGATGAAACGCACGGCCGCGATGAAACCCGCGAGCGGGAGCTGGAGGGGTGGCGGTCGCTGTTTCAGCGCATGACCACCGAGGCCGGGACCTCGGATTCCTGGCGGGAGCTCTCCCGGTTGCGGCGGCAGCTTCAGGAGTGGAGCTATTCCGCCGTCTGGACGGGCGATTGGGAGGCATGGCTGGACGCCGCGCCCCTGCCTCCTGGCAAAACGGAGGCGCGGCAGTTCCGGACCGGGCGCAACATGCACGAAACGGCGACGCTGCTCCTGTCCAACAATACCGGGGAGCCGGCCAATTTTCAATTGAAGGTCAGCGGGCCGGCGGCCGGCCTGATCCAACTTTACACGCTCCGCAAGGCGGACGGCTTCTACGACTGCATGGTGCCGCTGCCGCAAGACGGTATCGTGGAACTCGGCGGACGGCAGACCGGAGGCGTCGAGGTGGTGGTCGCGACCGCGCCGGATACCGAGCCCGGCCGTTACGAGGGGACGCTGTCGATCGTTCCCCTCGACAACGGCGTCCCGGTTCACGACATCGCGTTGGAGGTGGAGGTGCTGCCGGTCGTCCGCCCGGAAGCGTTGCCGATCGATGTGATGAATTGGGATTACGCGCTCAGCATGAAGCCGGGGTACATGGAAGGGAATTACCTTCTGGACCGGCCTGATTTCCTCCTGGCGCGGCGAAAAAAAACAAGAAGAATTACGGCATGTACTATCAGGACGGGGAGGATTCCTATTACTTCAGCCGCCGGGCGCATCAGTGGCGGATCGGGCTGGAGGAGTACGCCTTGCTGGCGATGATCGCCGATCCGGCGGCCGCGGCGCGGCTGCGGGCGGAAATCTCCGAGCTGCTGGCCAATTTCGAACACGAAGAGGCGGAGGCAAGGATGAACGTCCTCAAACAACAGATTCTCGATACCCTGATCCAGTGAAACAAAGGAAAAAATGAAAAAACTTGAACTTGTCCGCCGCGGTTATATCGCCGCCGACGCGCCGAGCCCGGACATGGGATACCCGTCGACGGCGTGCCTGGACGACGGCTCCTTCCTCACCATCTGGTACGCCAATTGCCGCCGGGTCGACGAGGCCGGTGTCTGGCGTAATTCGACCCCGTTTCTGCATTACGCGGTGTGGCGATGAAAACGCATCCTCCCGCCGCCTGGTACGCGTTGCGGCGGACCTTGCCGCCGTGGCGTTTTGAGGAACTGCTGGCCGAGCTGGCCGAGCTGGCGCCGCGCTTCGGAATCGACGAGGTCATCATCAAGATCGACACCGAGGACTTTTCCCACGGCCACCCCGCCCTCGACTGGGCCGAAGCCTACCGCGAGTGCCTCGGGCGGGCGAAAACGGTTTTGGAAAATCTCGGCATCGCCTATTCGCTCAATCCGTGGATCACCGCCGGCCACTGCGACCGCGGCCGCGACGACCGCGAACGGCTGCCGGGGCTGGAGCCTGTCGTCGGCCACGACGGCGCCGCCGCCCGGCATGGGGCTGATGTCCAGCGGTCCGCGGCTGCATTGCCTGGAGGGGCGCGACTGGCGGCGCTTCGGCGAAGCGCTGGCCGACGGCGGGCCCTTGTACAGCCGCCCGACGATGGGCAATTACTTCGAAGATTCGCTGCGCGGCTTTTACGATTCCTACGACTCGATTTTGCTGACCCGGCGGGTGCTGCCGCCGGGGGCCGTCGAACAGACCGAGGTCGAAAACGTGCCGTACACCCGTTTTTCCAAAAGCGTCGCCGCGACCTTTGTGGAGACGGCGCTTTCCTTCGCCTTCGGCTCGCACGGGGTGACGTTGAACCTCTTCGACCACCTCGGCACGCCGCTGCGGGAGGAGATGGAATTCGGGCGGATGCTGGCCGCCGAAAAACCCTACCTGGAAGCCCTGGCGGCGGCGACCCGGCCGGCCGGCCGCTTCCGCGGCCTCCGGCTGCTGCACCATCCCGACGCGAGCCGGGACAAGGTGCTGCCGCCGGGAGCCGACTAGTCCCGGCTGGCCGAAGAGGGCGCCGTGCTGGTCCGGGCGCTGGCCAGTCACGGCGTCGCCACCACCTACCAGGACGCGCCGGCGGCCGCGGTTTCCGGGCAGGTGCTGCGGAGCTTCGGCGACGCGGAAATCGCCGAGCTGCTGGAGGGCGCGGTCCTGCTGGACGGCGCGGCCGCGCATGTGCTGTGCG
>JAVBSD010000114.1:0-4274 GCA_031547325.1 Victivallaceae bacterium
GACCTGGCCAAGGACATCATCCTGGGGCAGCTGCGTCTGGTCATCGCCTCGATGACCATCGAGGAGATCAACGCCGACCGCGAAACCTTCCTCAAGCAGGTTGAAACCAACGTCGCCGAGGAGCTGCGCAAACTCGGCTTGCTGCTGCTGAACGTCAACATCACCGACATCACCGACGAATCCGGCTACATCAACGCCATCGGCCGCCGCGCCGCCAGCGAGGCGATCAACCGCGCCAAGATCGACGTCGCCGAGGAGGAGCGCAAGGGCGCCACCGGCGAAGCCGCCGCCAAACAGCAGCAGCGCGTCGCGGTCGCCCAGGCCGAAACCCAGGCCGCCACCGGCGAAGCCGACGCCGAACGCGAGCGCCGGGTCGCGGTCAAACAGGCCGACGCCAAGGCCGTGGCCGGCGAAGCCGACGCCAAGCAGCAGGAGCGCGTCGCGGTCGCCCAGGCCAACACCCAGGCCGCCTCCGGCGAAGCCGACGCCGAGCGCGAACGCCGCATCGCGGTCAAGCAGGCCGACTCCACCGCGACCCAGGGCGAAAACATCGCGGCGATCGAAATCGCCAAATCCAACGCCATCCGCGGCGAACAGGAAGCCGAGGCCTACCGCAAGGCCGAGGCCGCCCGCCGCGTCGCCGCCGCCCAGATCGAGCAGGCGCAGTTCGAAGCCGAAAAGTCGGTCCAGGTCACCCGCGCCGAGATGGAGCGCGAAAAGCAGCGCGCCGAAGTGATCGTCCCGGCGGAAATCTTCAAAAGCGAGGTCGAAATCAAGGCCGAAGCCGAGGCCGAACGCCTGCGCCGCGAGGCCCAGGGCGAAGCCGACGCCATCTACGCCAAGCTCTCGGCGGAAGCGCGCGGCAACTTCGAAATCCTCAAGGCCAAGGGCGACGGCTACCGCAAGATCATCGAATCCTGCGCCAACGACAGCGAGGCCGCCGGCCGGATGCTGCTGATCGAAAAGCTCCAGGAAATCGTCGGCCTCCAGACCGAGGCGATCAAGAACATCAAGATCGACAAGGTCACGGTGTGGGACGGCGGCCAGAACGCCGACGGCAAGAGTTCCACCGCCAACTTCCTGTCGGGGATGATGAAGAGCCTGCCGCCGCTGCACGACGTCGCGGCGATGGCCGGCTTGGAAATGCCCTCCTACCTCGGCAAGATGAAGGACGCACCCGAAGCCGGACAGCCCGAGGCCTGACTTCGTCATGCTCCGGTGTCCCGCCTGCAAACAGACGATCGGCGGCGACGACTTCAACGTCGCCACCGATATCGCCTTGTGCCGCCAATGCGGCAAACGCCACAAGGTCAGCGAATTGGTCGAAATGGAGGCCGCGCCGGGGAACCGCCATCCGGCATGACGCTCGCCGACGATGGATACGGGGAAACACTGCGTTACCGGCTGCTTTCCTCCACGGCGTGGTTCTTCCTGGTCTTCGCCCTGGTCTGGAACACCGGGATATCGGTATTCTTCATCCACCTCATCCCCTTGCAGGAATTAGCCCCCCTGCTGTTCATGATTCCCTTCGTCGCGATGGGCGTCGGCATGGCTGTCGCGGCGTTGGTCCAGCTCTTCGGCCACGTCGAAGTGCGCTGCCGCGACGAAGGACTGGAGCTCTTCACCGGCATCGGAACCGTCGGCCGCACCCGGCGCATCCGATTCGACGAGATCGCCAAAGTCGCCGTCAGGCCCTCCGACATCAGCAGCAACAACCGGCGGCTCGACGGCGTCGGCATCGAGCTCGCCAGCGGGAAAACCCTCTGGCTGCTCCGCGGCGCGAAGCCCGAACGCCAGGAATACGTCGTCAACTTTCTCCGCACCCTGGTCGCCCGCGCTAAACACTGACTTGACTCAAAGGAATTCGCCATGCTCAAGTGTCCCGACTGTCAACAACCGATCGGCGGCGACGATCTCAATACCGCCACCGATGTCGCCTTGTGCCGCACATGCGGCAAACAACACCAATACAGCGAATTGTCCGAGCTGGAACCCGCTCCCGGCTTTCGAATCGAGCAGCTTCCGGCCGGCTTGACACTCCCCGACGACGGTCGCGGGAAAACGCTGCGCTACCGGCTCGCCTCCTCCCTGGCGTGGTTCTTTCTGATCTTCGCCCTCCTCTGGGATGCGGCGGTCGCGGCGTTCGTCGTCCGTCTCGCCTCCAGGCCGGACTCCGAAACCACGCTGTTCCTGTGCCTCCTCGCCCCGGTCGGCCTCATCGTGACGTTCATCGCGCTTCGCCTGCTCCTCGGCCACGGGGAATTGCGTTGCCGCGACGGCGAACTGGAACTCTTCACCGGAATCGGAGCGGTCGGGCGCACCCGGCGCGTCCGATTCGGCGACATCACCCGAATCGCCATCATGGAGTCCAATATTCGCACCAACAACGGACCGCTATACGGCGTCGGCATCCAGCTCTCCGGCGGCAAAACCCTCTGGCTGCTCCGCGGCGCGAAGCCCGAACGCCAGGAATACGCCGTCAACTTTCTCCGCACCCTGACCGCGCGCGCCAGACGCTGACTTGAATCAGAGGAGGCCGTCATGCTCCGGTGTCCCGACTGCCAACAGACCATCGGCGGCGACGACTTCAACGTCGCCACCGATATCGCCTTGTGCCGCCGCTGCGGCAAACGCCATCAATACAGCAAATTGGCCGCCATGGAGGCCGCGCCGGGGTTCGACGCCGGGGAACTTCCGAGCGGCCTGAAGCTCTCCTGCGACGGGCACGGGGAAACGCTGCGGTATCGGATTTTCACCTCCACCGCATGGGTTGTTCTGATCTTCGCCCTGATCTGGAACGGGATGGTATCGCGGCTCGTCTCCGGCGTCACCAGCAAGCCGTTCTCCCCCCAAATGCTGCTCGCGATTCCTTTCGTCGCGGTCGGAATCATCATGGCAATCGCGGCGCTGCTCCAGCTCTTCGGCCACGTCGAAGTGCGCTGCCGCGACGAAGAACTGGAGATTTTCACCGGCATCGGCCCCATCGGGCGCACCCGGCGCGTCCGATTCGCAGAAATCTCCATGATCGACGTCACGCAGTCCTACAACGGCAACAACAGCCGGATCAACGGCGTCGCCATCCGGCTCTCCGGCGGCAAGCTTCTCTGGCTGCTCCGCGGCGCGAAGACCGAACGCCAGGAATACGCCGTCAACTTTCTTCGCACCCTGACCGCGCGCGCCAGGCGTTGACGCACAAAAAAAACGGAACGGCGGGGATGGCCGTTCCGGTTTTTTGCGTCTGTCCGGCGGACTACTTTTTCTCCAGAACCGGGAGGATGCGCAGCGCGGCGTTCAGCGCCGCCTGGTTCAAGGCTTCCTTGGCGGCGATGGCGTAGCTCGCGCCGGCGACCTTTTCGACCTGGCTGTCGATGGCCAGCAGCTTGCGGCTGCTGTCGAGCAAACTCAATTCCAGCCGCGCCGAAGCGCCGATCAGATTGCGGTAGCTGCCGGTGGTGGTGGCCAGCGCTTCGCCGACCAGTTGAAAATCGGCGCTGCCGGCGTCGGCGACCACCACGAAACCGAGTTCGAGCAGCAGCTTCTTGAGCGCGGTTTCGACCGCCGGATCCGGCGCCTTTTCATTGATGTCCTCGGGAACCCGGACAAAAACCTTGCGTCCGTTGCCGGCGACGACCTCGGACAGCTGCGCCGCGACCGCCACGCCGTTGATCCGCTTGGGCAGGAGCTCGGCGACGCGCTCGTTGATCAGCGCCGCGATTTTTTCCGCCAATTCCGGCACCATCTCCGCCGGATCGGCTCCGCCGTTGACGCTGGCGCCGAAAACCCGGCTGGTCTCGGAGCCGATGACCTTGGCCACCAGATAATTTTTATCGCCGGAACGGAAGACCGAACCGGTGATCAGAATCCTGGCGCCGATGAGGCGGCCGATTTCCAGCTGGGTATCCTTGGCGACCAGCCCGGAGCCGGAGATGTGCAATTCGTCCATGACGGTTTTCAGTTGATCGCGCTCGACCATCTCGCACTCGGCGTTGGCCATCAATTCGACGGTCAGGAGCTCGGCGATGCTGGCGCCGAGTTCATCCCGCGCCGCGGTATTGCCGCGCGATTCGAAGGCGAAAACCGCCGCCGTCGGCATCGCGACCGTTTCCGCCGCCGTCGCCGTTTCCTCTCCCCGGACCTCCACCGCGCCCAACGCGATCGCGATCCCCGCCAGCCACCCGAACAGCTTTCTCATTTTTTCACCCTTTCATCTCAAGAGTTTCTGTCAAAAATTTTCATTTTATGACAATGCTAAATATTTATATTTCAATGAGGTA
>JAVBSD010000314.1:0-5381 GCA_031547325.1 Victivallaceae bacterium
CCCAAAAGTGTCCCATCGCCGACCGGGCGGCTCCGCCCTCGCTCCCACTCGGGCTTCCTTACCGTTTCGCCTGTTTAGACAGGCGACCAGCTTACGCAGCTGGACCGCGCCAGGTGGGACCCAACTGGACCCAGGCCTTGCTTAGGGGCGGCCGCCAATTTTATTTAATTTTTTTGTGTGTTGGTGAGAGGGGAGCGCTGGGAAAACGCGCCCGATGGCGCGGCGGCCGATTATTTTTTGTTTTTTTTGGGGGAAGAAAACGCGTCATTTGTTTTTTCCGCATATAAATTATTTGCAAAATTTCCCCCAAGACGTATATTTGTTATAACCGGCCAACCAGGGAGAGGAATATGATAAAAAATCTGAAAGTACGCTGCGCCATGCTGGCAGCAACGGCGCTGACCGGATTCGGAACAGCGGCAGCCGACGACGCCGACATCTTTAAAAGAGTCGACGCACACCTGGAAATGGGAGGCGAATACTATTTCCAGTACAGCGCCGCACACTTCGCGAAAATGTTCCGGGACTGGCAGGCACACGCATATGACGCAGTGGAAACCCAGTTCGGTCCCGAAGCCCTGACCGGCTTCACCCAGAAGTTCGACCAGTTCGACCAGGCGTGGAGCCTCTCCGGACTCAACCAGATCGTCGCCGTCGGAGGCAGCTCGATCAACATCGGAACCGCCGATCACCCGCTGTATTGCGTACGCTCGTTCGTCTATACCGGCGAAGAGCCCGACGGCGCAATATGGGACCTCATGGGACAAAATCAGGACATCAAAGGCGTCATCGCCAAATGGCCGGATACGCTGATTTTCGGCCTCTATTGCACCCTTGATTTCAAAACCGCCCTCGACAGGGTCAAAGCGCAGTTCCCCGGATCGGCCGATTGGCCGATGCAAATCACGGCCGTCCTGGACCTCGTGGCGGGCGCTTCGGGCCCGGTCGAATTCCTGCTGATCGACCGCGGCGACGACATGATCGCGCTCTATGTGTCGCTGCCCGACGCCGGCAACAATCTGTTTTCGACGCTCAAGCAAATGCAGGGACTGAAAATCGACGCCAACACCATCGCCTTCCCCATGCCGCCGATGCTGCCGCTGGACGGATTGTACTTCCGCAAGCAGGGCGAACGGCTGATTTTCATGACCGCGCCGGACCTCGACAAAGCCATCGCCGAACGCGTGGCCGACGGCGGCGCACTGGCCGCCACCCCCGGCTTCACGGCGCTGGCCGGCGGCCTGCCGGACCAGGCGGCCTCGGTCTATTACGCGTCGGAAAATGCGCTGCAACGCTACCACGCGCTGCTCCAGGAGTTCCAGGACTCGATCAACCCTTTCGAGACGCCGGAAACACCGGAAATGCCGACGGCAAATTGGGACCAGAGAATGCTCGGCGTCAACATCCGCCACGATGACGGCTTCTCCAGCGTCTCCTATATGCCGATGGCGCTCACCGAATATCAGGTGCGCGGCATCATGCTCCAGATCAAAAGCGCCCTGCTGCAGCAGGCGGCGCGGCCGCGAAGCTTCGGCGGCGCCGCGGCGGACATCAAATGCGTCAACAGCCTCAAACAGACGTTGCTGGGGGCATACATGTACGCCGCCGATCATAAGGACACCCTGCCGGAGAATCTCGAAGATGTCCTGGCCGATTATCTTGGGCCCCAGCGCCCGACCTGTCCCTTCGGCGGCCCCTACGCCTACCTGGGAGCCGGGCTCGTCCTCTACGAAATAGAGAACCCTTCGGAGTATCCGGTGGTCGTCGATCTTTCCGGAAAGCACCAAAGCGGCATCCTGGTGGGCTTCGCCGACGGCCACGTTCAAACGGTGAAGCTGGACCAGCCGGTCACCAGCGCTCTTGAGTTCGTCCGGGCCTGGTCCGCCATGCACGATCTGGGCGAAGTCGCAGAATCGACCCTGGAGGCCCGCGCCTCCGAGTGGGACAACCAGGCGCAAAAGTAATTTTGAGGAGAATACGGCCATGATCAATCATATGCTGAAAAACCGCTGGCTGGCCGGGACGCTGGCCTTCGCCGTCGGCGCCGCCGCGCTCCACGCGGCCGACCCGGAACAAAAAAAGGATTTCGACCGGATCGCCGCCCATCTCGACACCGGCGGCTCGTCGTTCCAGGTGCTCAACGCGCCCGGCACGGTAAAGGTCTTCGAGGCCGAAGTCGCCGATATCGTCGCGCTGCTGAATGACGTCTTTCCGGATACCCCGGAACCCCTCCTGGCCGCCATCGACGCGGCGATGACCTCCGGGCTCTTTTCGGCGCAGGGCAGCGGATCGAGCACCAAGGCGATCCGCGACGGCGTCGAACCGCCGCGCTACCTCTGGAAAGGCTACTCCGCCATCGACTGGCAGGATTCCGGCTGGCTGTTGCCGATGCTCTTCCCGGCCAACCACGACCTGAGCGACGCGATGAAAAACCTGCCGGACACCACGATCGCCGCGGTCGAATGGTATTACGACGCCGCGGAGCTGCCCGTGATCCTGGCCGACCTGGAGCTGTCGGACGACGAGGAGGACACCATTGCGGTAATGGCGCAATTGCTGACCGGGCGGGTCGAAGTGGTGTTTTTCTATTACGATGAGGATTCGGAGCAGCCGCGGCCCGGCTTCGTGCTCTCCTTCCCCGATCCCGACGGCGCCACGCCGCCCTTCGCCGAAGACGCGGTGTGCGTGCGCGAAAACGGACGCCTCCTGGTCTATCCCGACGCCGATTCCCGCGACGCTTACCAGCGAAAAATCGCCGCCGGCGAAGTCCTGAAGTCGCTGCCGGAATTCGCCGAACAAGTCGGCGTCGAATCGGCGGTCGGGTTCGTCTTCATCTGCAACGACCTGGTCGAGGCGATCCGCCACACCGCGTACGCGGCCGAAAACGACGACCGGAAAACGTGGGGCGACACCTTCGCGGCTTTCGCGCTGCCCGGCGAAGACTGGATGATCGGCGCCTGTACCCGTGTCGACGACGGAGTGACTTCGACCATGGTTGCGAGCTATGAACCGGGCTCCCTGGCCGGGACGCTGCTTTTCCGCTTCATCGCGCCGGCCCTCATCGCCGAGCAGGGGGACAAGATGTTCCGCGGCTTCGGCATCGACGAAGAGGGCAACATGGTCTCCTCCCGGGACGCGGTCTCGGCGCTGAAGCAGGCCGGACTGGCGGTGTTCTTGTACGAGAGCGACATGCAAAGCTTCCCCGCCGAAGACGGCTTCGCCGCCCTGTCGAAGCTCGCCGAAGACGGCTACCTCGGACGCGCTGAAGTCCTCGGCACCCTCAAGACCATCGGCGCGTGGTATATCGCCCCGGTGAGCGACGATCTCGCCCTGGCCGCCGGCCTGCCGCTGATCATCCAGCGCCCCGGAACCACCGGCGACCAGGTGGCGGTATGCTTCCGCGACGGCCATGTCGAAACCTTCAGGATGCCGCGCGCCACCACCTACAAAGAGGTGATATCGACCCTCCACTCCAACCGGCAATATCCCGAGGCAATCTTCAGGAAATTGATCGAAAAGGCGGAGCTGGCCGATAAAAAGTGATTTTTTTCCAAAAAAAGCGAAAAAAGTCACGATTCCGACTTGTAATCGTACCCGGGAGAATATATTATTAACTCCAGAAGGGCTTTCGAGCGGGGATTGAGCTCGGAGGAAAAGAACACCAAACCGTTACGGAGGGGAAGATGAAGCACGAATTCTACGACGTCAAGGCGAAGGCGAAGGTCAAAGCCGATGTCACCCAGAAGGTCACCTACGGTGCCAAGGGCAACGAACGCTACGCGTTCAAGGGGAAGACCGGTGACGGACGCAGCCTGACCGCTTTCGTCAGCAAGGCGGACTGGGACAAGGCGAAAATCTGAGTCCCCCTGTCGTTTTGCCAAGAAAGCCTCCCGAAGTCGGGAGGCTTTTTTTTGTAGGGAGAATCATGAGAAACGACGACAAGTCCATCCATCGCGGCCTGAAAAAATATGGCTTATCCCTGGCCCTCACCAGCCTGGTCCCGATCGTCTTTTTCCGGTACTTCGTTTTTTATACGACGGCACTGGTCCTGATCCTGGTTCTGACCAAGGTCAAGCTGGCGATCCGCCGCCGCCGGCTGTTGCTTCAGGTGGACCGCGGCGGCGCGCTGCTCCTGTTCCGGCTCAGCGAATGGGACGGCTGGATCAACGCGGCGATCACCCTCTATTTGTTCATCGCCGTCTGCGCGCTCGGTATGGTTCTCAATTTGAATAGTTGACCAACGGCATCCACGGCAGCCAGCCGCCCGGCGCGTAATTCAACAGCCCGAACTGCCACCCCGCCCCGGTCTGACGGTTGAACACCCCGATCTGAACGCCGCCCATGCTGCAGCTGTTGAACACCCCCAGCTGCAGCGCATGCGATTCCTCCGCCAGATTGACCGGCGCGACCTGAAGCCCCGAAACCACCAGCGCGGCGTTGACGATCCCGGAAAACTGCGCCCCGTTGACCGTGTCGCTGAAATTCCCCGCCCCCGACAACTGCATTCCGTTGAGCGTATTGTAGAGGTTGCCGCCGCCATGCCCGTCCAAGGGCTGAAACGTTCCGTCAATTCCCGAAACGACGTCCGTCAAATTGCCGACGCAGTTGACCAACGCCATCTGCAAACCGTTGATCTTCAAAGCCGTATTGGCAAATCCGGACAATTGCACCCCGTCCACCACATCGCCGTTGCTGGCAGCCGCGGCCAATTGCGCCCCCGCAGCCTTATCCGCATGATTCACCGCAATCGCCCCCTGCAAACCGGTCAGATTCCCGGTCTGTCCGAAAATCGACAACTGGCTCACCGCATGTTCCTTGGCATAGCAGAAAAGCGCCAGATGCACCCCCTCCACCCGGTTCAACGCGCTGTCCCAACCCAGATGCACCCCGGCCAAATCGACCTCGGTGTAATTCTCCAGAAACAAACTGAACGCGAGGCCGTAAAATATCGTCGCCTCGACGTTCCCCGCCAAACTCAAACCCGCCCGGCCCCAGATTTCATACTCGGTCTCGTCGGGCGTCTCGGGCTTGGAAGGAAGCTCCGCTCCCAGCGGCAGCGTAATCCCGATATTCGGCGGCAAAAAAATATTGCAGTCCTCCAGCTCCCCGGCACCATCCTCCGCCGAAACCCCCGCCGCCAACCCGGCAACCAGCAAACCCATCCATAAAATCCGGATTCGTGACAACATGTTCTTTCTCCTTTGATCCAGGCCGTTTCTGTCAAAAATTTTAATTTTATTACAATGCTAAATATTTATATTTCAATGAGGTAACTGCATTTTTCGTAATTTCCTCTGTTTTTTCGGATTTCAAAAGTTTCAAGAGGCCTTTCTTGTGGCATGTTATTTTGCCGAAAACTTCCAACAAGGAGGTCCTCTTGA
>JAVBSD010000070.1:0-4605 GCA_031547325.1 Victivallaceae bacterium
AACCTCCTCGCCGAAACGCCGGAGCACGCCCGGCTGATCCGGCTGGAGCGGCCGGTGCTGACCGACGACGACGTCGAACGCCTCGCCGGGGTCGGCCGCGAGGGCTTCGGCGCGGCGCGCTTGGGCCTCGGTTTCGCGGGCGAGCTCGAACCGGCGCTCGACGCGCTGGCCGAAGAGGCCGTCGAAGTGGTTTCCTCCGGGCGGCGCATCGTGATTCTCAGCGACCGCGATCTGCCGGAGGGCATGGCGGCGATTCCGTCGCTGCTGGCGGCGGCGACGGTCAACCGCGCGCTGTCGCGGGCCGGAAAGCGCTGCGAAGCCGGGATCATCGTCGAATCCGGCGAGGTGCGCGAGGTGATGCATTTCGCGCTGCTGCTCGGTTTCGGCGCGACCGCGGTGGCGCCCTACCTGGCGCTGGCGGGGGTCGCGGAGCTGGTCGAAGCCGCCCGGATCGGGGTCGACCAGGTGACCGCGGCCGAAAACTACATCAAGGCCGTCGACGCCGGATTGCTCAAGGTGATGAGCAAGATGGGCATCGCGACCTTGCGCAGCTACCGTTCGGCGCAGCTTTTCGAGGCGGTGGGCTTGAGTTCGCGGGTGATCGACCGCTGTTTTCCCGGCGTGGCCAGCCGGATCGGCGGCATCGGCTTCGGGGAGATCGCCGTCGAGGCGCGGCGGCGCGCCGAAGCGGCGTCGGCTTCCGGTCGCGAGCCCTTGCCGGCGGGCGGCGAATACCGTTTCCGCCGCGACGGCGAACAGCATCTGTGGACGCCGGAAAATCTGGCGGATTTCCGGATCGCGGTCCGGGGCAACGATCCGGAGGCCTACCGCCGTTACGCCGAATCGATCAACGGCCGGACGCGAAGCGCCTGTACGCTGAGGGGGCTTTTCGAATTCGCTCCCGCCGAAGCGGCGCCGCTCGATGAGGTCGAACCGGCGTCGGCGATCATCCGGCGCTTCGTCTCCGGCGCGATGTCGCTGGGGAGCCTCAGCCCGGAGGCGCACGAGGCCGTCGCCGTCGCGATGAACCGCCTCGGCGCGATGAGCAATTGCGGCGAAGGCGGCGAGGACCCCGGCCGCGCCGCCTTCGCCGCCAGCGCCATCCGCCAGGTCGCCAGCGGCCGTTTCGGGGTCACCATCGACTATCTGAGAGGCGCGAAGGAGCTCCAGATCAAGCTCGCCCAGGGCGCCAAGCCCGGCGAAGGCGGCCAGCTTCCCGGCCACAAGGTCGACGAATTCATCGCCCGCATCCGCCATTCGACCGCCGGCGTCACGCTGATTTCGCCGCCGCCGCACCACGACATCTACTCGATTGAAGACCTGGCGCAGCTGATCCACGATCTGCGCGCGGCCAATCCCGAGGCGCGGATTTCGGTCAAGCTGGTCAGTGAAGCCGGCGTCGGGACCATCGCCGCCGGGGTGGCCAAGGCCCGCGCCGACACCATTTTGATTTCGGGTCACGACGGGGGGACCGGCGCGTCGCCGTTGACCAGCATCAAGCACGCCGGGCTGCCGTGGGAGCTCGGGCTGGCCGAAACTCGCCAGACCCTGGCGTTGAACGGTCTCCGCGACCGGGTCCGGCTCCAGGTCGACGGGCAGCTCAAGACCGGCCGCGACGTGGTGATCGGGGCCTTGCTCGGGGCGGAGCAATTCGGTTTCGCCACCACCTTGCTGGTCTGTCTCGGCTGCGTGATGATGCGCCGGTGCCACGACAACAGTTGTCCGGTCGGAGTCGCCACCCAGGACCCGGAACGGCGCCAGTGTTTCCGGGGCAAGCCGGAGTATATCGAAAACTTCCTCGGCTTCGTCGCCGGCGAGGTCCGCGAAATTCTGGCGCGGCTGGGGCTGCGTTCGCTCGACGAGGCGGTGGGGCGGAGCGATCTGTTGCGCACCGCGGAGGCGGTCGATTTCTTCAAGGCGCGCAACCTCGACTTTACGCGGATTTTCGCGCACACTCCGGCCGGCGCCGTCCGCTACCGTCCGGAGACCCGGGAAACGTTTGTCAATTACGACCGGCGGCACCTGTTCGACGCCCTGCTTCCGGCGCTCGAATCCGGCCGCCCGGTGCGGCTCGAACGCACCATCCGCAACGTCGACCGGAGCGTCGGCGCCGGGCTCTCCGGCGAAATCGCCGCCCGGTACGGGGCGAAGGGGTTGCCGGCCGACACCGTCCGGGTCGCGTTTTCCGGGTGCGCCGGGCAGAGTTTCGGGGCGTTCCTGGCGCCCGGAGTGACCTTCGAGCTGTCCGGCGAAGCCAACGACTTCGTCGGCAAGGGGCTTTCCGGCGGCCGCATGGTCATCAAGCCGCCTGCCGGGGCCGGCTTCGATCCGGCTCGAAACACCATCGCGGGCAACGTCATCGCCTACGGCGGCACTTCGGGCGCGATCTTCATCAACGGCCGCGCCGGCGAACGTTTCGGCATCCGCAATTCCGGCGTGACGCTGGTGGTCGAAGGCGTCGGCGATCACGGCTGCGAATACATGACCGCGGGCCGGGTGGCGGTGCTCGGACCGACCGGGGTGAATTTCGCCGCCGGCATGACCGGGGGCATCGCCTATGTGCTCGACGAAACCAACGATTTCGACCTGCGCTGCAATCCGGATTCGGTGGACCTCGAAAGTATTCTGCCCGAAGATGAAGCCGAATTGCTGGGGCTGTTGCGGGAGCATCACCGGCTTACCGGCAGTTTGCGGGCGGCGCGGATTCTGGAGGAGTGGGAGGAGTTCCGGCCGCGCTGGGTCAAGGTCTTTCCGGTGGAGTACCGGCAGGCGCTGGAGCGCCGAAAAAATGAAAAGGAACTATCATGAGTACACGGATCGACAATCTCTACCGACCGGTCGCGGTCCGGCGGTGCGACTACGCTCCGGTCGAACGTCCGCTGACGCCGGAAGAAGCCGTTCACCAGGCCGAAGCCTGCCAAAATTGCGGCATCCCCTTCTGCCACGGCGCGGGGTGTCCGCTCGGCAACGAAATCCCGGACGTCAATTCGCGGGTGGCCGCCGGCGACTGGCGGGGGGCCTGGGAGCTGTTGCGGCGGACGGCGTGTTTTCCGGAATTCACCGGCCGGATCTGTCCGGCGCTGTGCGAGGGCGCGTGTACCGCCGGCATCGACGGCGATGCGGTGACGATCCGGCAACTGGAAAAAGCGGTGGTCGAAACCGCCTTCGCCCGCGGCTGGGTTCACCCGGAGATCCCGGCTCCCGACAGCGGCCGCCGGGTGGCGGTGATCGGCTCGGGGCCGGCGGGGCTGGCCGCGGCCCGGGAGCTGGCGCTGGCGGGCCACGCGGTCACGGTCTTCGAAAAAGAGGCCGCGCCGGGCGGGCTGCTGCGCTACGGGATTCCCGATTTCAAGCTGGAAAAGGCGGTCGTCGACCGCCGGATCGACCTGCTGCGCCAGGAGGGCGTGCTCTTCGAATGCGACACTGAAATCGGCCGCGACCTCTCCGGCGGCTATCTGGCGCGCCACTTCGACGCGGTGGTGGCCGCCTCCGGCGCGCCGCGGCCGCGCGATCTGGAGATTCCGGGGCGCGAGCTCAAGGGCGTCCACTTCGCGTTGGAATTTCTCCGGGGCCAGAACCGGGCGCTGGCCGGCGAAATCCCGGCGCTTCCGGTCGACGCCGCCCGGCGCAACGCAGTGGTCATCGGCGGCGGCGACACCGGCAGCGACTGCGTCGGCACCGCGCTGCGGCAGGGGGCTGTTTCGGTGCTTCAGCTCGAATTGATGCCGGAGCCGCCGCCGGCGCGTTCGGAATCCACGCCCTGGCCGGCGTGGCCGTACCTCAAGCGCACCTCGTCCAGCCACCGCGAGGGGGGCGAACGGCGCTGGAGCGTCCAAACCAGGAGATTCCTCGGCGTCGACGGCCGCCTGACCGGCCTGGAAACCGTCGCGGTCGAATGGGAAACCGGCCCCGGCGGCAAGCCCTTCAGGTTCCGGGAAATTCCGGGGAGCGAAGAAATCATTCCGGCAGACCTGGCGCTGCTGGCGCTCGGCTTCACCGCGCCGCCGCGCGAGGCGCTGGCCGAACAACTCGGGCTCGATCCCGCTCCGGGGCGGGGCATCTTCTGGTGCGGCGACGCGGCGAAGGGGGCTTCGCTGGCGGTCCGGGCCATCGACGACGGGCGTCGGACGGCATGGGAAGTGAACCATTATCTCGACGGAGGCGAGGCATGAAAGCGCTGAACATCCAATTTTCGAAGTGGCACGGGCTCGGCAACGACTTCATCCTGGTCGACGCCGCGCGCGCCGGCGCTTTCGACTTCCAAGCGGTGGCGCGGGAGTGGTGCGACCGCCGGACCGGCATCGGCGCCGACGGCCTGGTCGCGGTCAGGCCGCTTGCGGGCGGCGGCTTCGAAATGCGCATCTACAACTCCGACGGCAGCGAATGCGAGATGTGCGGCAACGCCACGCGCTGCGTCGCCGCCTGGCTCCGGGAAAGCCGTTCCGGGCTGCCGGGGGAGCTCGAATTGCACACCCTGGCCGGGGTGATCCGGCCCCGGGTGATCGCGCCGGGGCTGGTCCGGGTCGACATGGGGTCTCCGCGCTTCAAACGCGGCGAGATCCCGGTCGCCGGCGACCCGGAGAGCGAAGCGACCGACGCCGCGAA
>JAVBSD010000335.1:0-4706 GCA_031547325.1 Victivallaceae bacterium
CGGCGCAAGTCGTCGATCACCCCGATCTCGACGAAGCGGTACCCTTCGCCAGCCAGCTCGGCGGCGGTCACCTGCCGTTCGCAGCGGGTCACTTTGGCGCTGCTGTCGTAAACGCCGCACCACGCCACCGCCCCCTCCCCCCGGAGCGGTCCCGGCTTGATCCGCAGCCGCACCACATGCGGCCCCGCCCCCTGCAGGAAAGTGGTCGGCGTGATCCACCACTGAATCGACCACGCCGACTGGCCGCCCGGCTGGCGGATGGCGCTGCCGGTCAGGGCGTCGGGCGCTTTGACGATCGACGCGTTGCCGGTGCCGCACATCTGCGGCAGATAAACCGTGTCCGGCGCCAGAAACACCGCGTTCGGCGTCGAAGGCCGGATCAGGCCCCGGGTCAAACGCCCCTCCCAGGCCAGAAACTGCTGTTCCAGCGGGGCGGATTCGGTGAAGCAGGTGATGTCGAGGCGGTTGCAGTAATCGCGCATGGTCTCCACCGCCTCGCGCCAGGCCGCATCGTCGCCCTCCGGGAAATCATCGGTCATCAGCCGGTAATAGTGGAGGCAGGCCATTTCACGCTCGACCTCCTTCGCCCGCACCGGATCGCCGGCGACGGCGTCGGCGGCCTCCTGCAGCAGCGCCATCGCCCGACGGAGAAAGTTTGCGCTGACGGCGCACGGCTCCGCGTCGGCGGGCCGCACCCGCTGATGGTAGGCGAGCCATTCCCCCCGCAGCAGGTCGTTGTAGCGCTGCATCGCGTCGCCGGCGGCGCCGTAATAGCCGTAGGTGAAGTCGCGCACCAGCGCTTCGATATCCCAATCCGGGTTCCACAACAGCTTGCTGACCACCCAGTTTTTCATGGCCGCGCGGGAGCCGCCGTATGAAGAATGGTTGTCCTGCAGCATCAGCCCGGTCAGGCCGGGGAAGTCGCGGTAGAAACGCAGGTTGCCGGCGATGACGTCGAAGTTGGGCGCCGGCTTCAGCAACTGGGAGTTGTCGGCGAAGATGTAATCCCAGAGCTGCATCTGCGCCCCGATGGCGTTCCACTCGGCCAGCGCCTGCCGGAATTCACCGGTTTCGGTGACCATATGGTAGGGGTTGGCCCAGATGTGCTTGTCGGTGGCGAGAAAGATGATCACGTTGCCCGCCGGCCGGATCGTCGCCGGCGGCTTGACGGTTTCGAGGTAGGCCAGCGTGGAGATCTTGACGCCGGGATGGGTTTCGCCGACGATCGCGGCGACCCGGTTGACGAAGTGGAGCAGCGGGCCCGCCTTGCTGCCTTCCTTGGCGGCCAGGGCGGCGCAATCGGGACACTGGCAGACCTGTTCCGGGCCGTCGTTCAGCGACAGCGAGAAATAGGCCGCCCGCGGGTACTGATCGAGCACCTTGCCGACATTGGCCGCCGCCAAGGGGACGATGCCGTCGGCGGTCAGGCAGAAGTTGCGCGGCGACCGCGTGCCGTTGATCAGGGCGAAATATTCCGGATGCGCCTGAAACACCTCTTCGCCCGGCGCCAGGTGTTCGAAGGTGTGGGCGAACCAGCCGCCGGGATAGGAGGGCGAACCGCCCGCCTCCGCCGGAATCTCCGGCCCGGTCGGATGAAACAGCGGCGCCAGCCGGTTCCGGACCGCCCAGCCGGAATTCCAGGCGGTTTGGGTGTAGATTTCCCGGTTTTCCCAGACCGGGCGGTAACTGCGCGGCGTCGCGGCGAAGCGGCGTCCCCGCCAATCCGGGAAATATTGCGGGACGAAGATCGAATAATCGCGCCAGCCGAGGTCTTCCTCCAGGAACGCCAGCACCGCGTTGATCGGCCCCCGGCGGCTGCCGCCCTCCAGGAGCCAGTCGCCGCCGGCTTCGGAGATGCGGTAGCCCTCATCGCCGAGGCTGCCGGAGGTGGCGAGGCGGACGACGGGTCCCCCGCCGGCCTCCGCAGCCGTCTCCCAGGTCACGCCGGTCATGGCTTTGACGCCGTCAATCAGCAGTTGCGCGGCGTACTTCGCCTGCGGCGTCGGCTCTGCCGGCAGCGCCACGGCGTAGCCGCCGGTGTCGCGCCATTCGACCGGCTCTCCCGCCGGCGCCAGGGCGTTGTAGGACTCTCCCATGGCGCAGCAGCAGGCGGCCAGGACGACGATGATCGGTCGGATTCGCATCTTCGAACTCAATCCCAGGCTCCGCCGAGGAAGTACTTGTTGTAGTCGGCGGCGCTGGTGGAGGCCGGATTGAACTTGCCGACGTGGCCGTCGACGTAGGTCACCTGGTCGTTGTTGTTGTGGCGCTGCTCGAAATGCGCGCTCCAGTTGGAGGCGGTAACCTCGAACCCGTACTGGGAGCAATCGGCGAAGGCGGCGGCTCCGGAAGGATCCTTGCAGCCGGAGGCGGTCCGGCCGCGATATTCGGAGATGCTCCCGGCCAGGAACGCGTTGCCGTAGCGGACGGCATAGCCGTAACTGCCGGTACTCTTGAGGTCGGCCGAAAAATCGTAGGGCGACGCATCCGACGGACAGAAGTAAATCCCCGGCATCTTGAAACCGCTGGTCGTGTAATCGGAGGGGATCTTGTCATAGCCGCCGACATACGGCAGCATGGTCTCGAACCACGGAGTCGCGTTGCGCGCCAGCGACGCCGAAACGATCCCCGCCTCGTACCACGGCAGGCCGTCGTTGTAATCATTGATGTACATGTGCATCAACGTCCCGAACTGCTTGAGGTTGTTGACGCACTTGGCGGCCTGCGCCGCGGCGCGGGCCTTGGACAGCGCCGGCAGCAGCATGCTGGCCAGGATGGCGATGATCGCAATGACCACCAGGAGTTCAATCAACGTGAATTTTCTCTTCATTTCGGATCTCCTTTCGACAGGTTTCAGCTTGTTCGACCTATTCCCAACGACTCGCGTTCGATGAATTTGACTTCCAGGACCGGCGGCGGCGTTGCGTCGCCGGGCTTCTCGATGCGGCGGATCAGGAAACGCGCCATCTCCCGCCCGAGTTCGGTGCGCGGGACCTCGAAGGTGGCCAGGGTTTCACGGCCGACCTCGCTGGCTTTGTAGTAGGGGTTGACTTCGAGGTGGTCGAAGCCGATCACCGAAATCTCTCTCCCCGGCGTCAGGCCGTGGTCGCGGGCGGCGTCGCACACCGCCATCGCCATCAGGTCGTTGGCGCACAAAATCAACCGGTGGCGCGACAAGCGGGGCCAGAACTCCTCCGCCGCCCGGCGGGCCTCGCGCCACATCTTCAGTTCGCTGCGCCCTCCCCGGTAGGAGAATTCCTCCGCCAGCGGCACGCCGTACCGGGCTCCGTCGTGAAAATGCTCGTAGCGCCGCATCCGTTCGCAGATGGCGTCTTCGCGGGTGAAAAAGGCGTATTCGGAGAAACCGCGCCGCCGCACCGATTCGAACATCTCCCGGAACGCTCCTGCCATCGCCACTTCAAAGAGCTCGACGCCGGACAACGCCTCCTGCGGCCGCACATCCTGGTAACACGACACGGCCGGAATCCGGTGGTGGACCAGCTCCTCCACCGTCGCCGTCCCCATCATGTCGGTGCCGATCCAGTAGCCGTCGGCGTGGCCGGCCCGGATGCATTCGCGCACCTGGGGATCGAAGTCGCCGTTTTCGACCGGCAGCACCAACGCGTGATAGCCGCTGCGGCAGGCTTCGAAAATAAAATGGCTCAAAATCGGCGCCCCGTGCGGACTGCCGAAGTCCATCTCCAGCGAATTCAGCACGATGCCCAGCTTGAAGCTGCGTTTGCTGGCCAGCGAATGCCCGGCGTGGTGCGGCGCGAAACGGTGCTTCTCGGCGATCGCCATGATCCGGGCGCTGACCTCGGAAGAAATCGGATAGCGGGTCGAACGGTTGAAGACCCGCGACACGGTCGACGGGTTGACCCCGGCCAGCCGGGCGATTTCCTTGATGGTGATTTCGTTTTTCATAAATTCATGCAACCGTTTGCACTAAGGCCTTCAAAAAATTGCAAACCGGCCAATGCAACCGTTTGCAATACTTATATTATAGCAAACCCCGGACCAAATGACAATCCCCGGAAGCAAAAAAATCAAATTTTTTGCTTCCGGTCCGCCGATCGGCGGACCGCCGTCAGCATTTCCTCCGGCGGATGAAAACTCCAGGCGATCCGCTTGTTGCCCTCGGCTATTTGCTATTCTTCTTTGATCAGGAACATCCGGTCGACGCGGATGTTCGCCGGGACGGGAATCCGCCCGACCGCTTCGTAGTACAAACGCAGCGTCGTGTCGGCGCGATCGACGGTTCCGATCCTGACGGTCTCGTATTCGGAGCCGGCAAGTTCGCCGAAACGCAGGAATACCGGCGGAAATTCATCGAACAGGAACTGCTTCCGGTCGTCGTCGTACAGCCCGAGCTTCAGGATCGGATCCGTCCGGTCGCACGCGCCGTCGGCCCGGATGACGGCGTACAGCGCCCACGGTTCCGGGCTGCCGGTTTCCGGAACCGGCAGCTTGAATTTCAACTCCAGCGGCCATTGCTCGCGGTCGATCAGCACGGCGCGGCCGTCCGAAGCCGCCGCGTCGTCGACGATCGCGCTCTTCATCCAGAGCGTGAGCTCGTTTTCCTGGAAATCCATATAGTCCTCGGGCGGCAGCCCGGCGCACTCCGGCGGCGGATTGGCGCTGCAGACCTTGCGGTACAGGTTTTGCCCATACTCGCGCAGGGAATACTGGTAGCCTTCGCGGTACAG
>JAVBSD010000158.1:0-6866 GCA_031547325.1 Victivallaceae bacterium
GGGCGCTCCTTCCAACGCATCATCGCCTTTCCGACCACCGCCGGGACCGGTTCGGAGGCGACTCCCTATTCCAATATCGTCGATCCCGGCCGCCGGGTCAAAAAGCTGATCGCCGATCCCGGAATCATCCCGGAGCGCGCCTATGTCATGCCCGAGGTGACGGCGTCGATGCCGCCGGCGATCACCATGGCCACCGGCTGCGACGCGCTGGCGCACCTGATCGAAGGCTTCCTGAACGTCGGCCGGGACGCCGCCCATCCCGACGCCAATCGCTGGGCGCTGGCCGGCATTAAGCTGGCGGCCGGAAATTTGGAGCGGGCGATTCGCTGTCCCGACCGGCAGGAACGCTGCGCCATGGCGCTGGCGGCAACGCTGGGCGGCATGGTGATCCGCTACAAGCCGACCGGGCTGCCGCATCTGGCGAGCTTTTCCTGGTTCGGGCGGATTCCCCACGGAGTGGCGGTGGCGATCCTGCTGCCGGCGGCGTGGCGCTGGTATCTCGGCAATCCGGCGGTGGCGGAGCGGACCATGGAGCTGGCGGAAGTTTTCCCCGGCGCCGGGCCGGAGGAGGTGATCGCGTCGTTCCGAGCCCTCCTCGACCGCTGCGGCGTGCCGACGTCGCTGAAGGAATGTTCCGGCCTGGTCGCGGAACTCTTCGCCGCGACCGCCGTGGCGGCCGGCGAAATTCCGATGATACTTGAAACCGCGCCGCGACCCCTCCCGGTTGCCGAAGCCCCCGGAGTCATCGCGGCCATCTTGGAGAAATCATGATCATCGACAGCCATATTCACCTGCAGAATGCGGAGTGGGCGGGGCACCGGTGCTGGTTCGCCTCGGCCGGGGAGGCGATCGACTATCTGCGCCGGGCCGGAATCGGCCGGGCGGTCTTCAATTCGTGGCGGGCGGTGCTCGGCGCCACCTTGGAAGACCTCGACGCCGGCAACGCCGAGACGCTGGAGTTGTACCGGCAAGATCCCGATTTCCTGGTGCCGGGGGCGGTGGTTTATCCGCCGTTTTTCGAGGCGTCGCGCGACTGGATGGCGCGTTTCCGCGACATCGGCAGCCGCTGGGTCGGCGAGCTGGTGCCTTACCAACAGGAACGTTACGACAGCGCGGAGTATCTGCGCCTTTTCGAAGCGTGCGCCCGGGAGGGGCATCTGGTGCAATTGCACGCGACCGCCGAAGTGGCGGCGGTCGCCCGGCGCTTCCCGGAAATGACGGTCGTCAATTCCCACCTGCCGCCCGACCCCCCGGCGCTGGCCATGGAGCCGAATGTCGTGATGGACATTTCGGGCATGGCCTGCGGACTGGCGGTCGGCGGGCTCGAACGGGCGCTGGCGGCTTTCGGCCCCGGACGGCTGTTGTTCGGCAGCGATTTCACCGGCTACGAGCCGCGCGGCTTCATCGGCCGGGTGCGGCAGCTGGTGGCGTCAGAGGTTGACCGTGAGGCGATCTTCCACGGCAACGCCGCGCGGCTGATCGGCGAATATTTTCGACCGTAGCCGGGCGCACCACGCCAGGTTGGCGGCGGCGTCGCCGGAGAGCAGCCGGGTCTTGTAGCGTTCGTGCGGCGCGAAGCGTTCCGGTTCGTCGTAGTAGGCGCAGGAGCTGAAGTCGAGTTCGGCGAGCACCCGGTCGGCGTATTGCGTGGCGCCGGGCAGATCGGGACAGTGCGCCAAACCCTGCAATCCGGCCCGACCGACCATGGCGCTCCACGCCGACTTGGCGCCGGGGTAGGGATCGCCGCCCGGCGTCCGGCGCGGGCGGAAGGTTCCGAAGTCCCACAACTGCATGGTGTAATAGCGCCCGTCCTGGGCCAGCGAATCCTTGACTTCGTCCCACATGATCCGGATGCCGTCGCGCCAGGCCGGAGCCAGCGGATGACCGGGATCGTGGCGCAGCAGGAGGTCGAAGTGCATGATGTCCATGGTGGCGCGGTCGGCGCCGTGGAAGGTCAGCCAGGCGCGGTTGGCGCGTTCGTATTCGATCGGTTCGTCGATGCCGAGGCGCTTGTTGTGAAGCTGACAGTGTTCCGGCTTCGCGGTGCGATCGACCAGGCGGAGGTATTCGCGCCGGAAGTGTTCGCGGCCGGTGAAGTGGTAGGCCAGGATCAGCAGCGGCGGAAAACGCAGCAGCGGCCACTGCCAGTCGTCGCCGTGAAATTTGAAGTAGTGGTAGCGGTAATCGCGCCGCACCCAGAAATCGACCAGTTCGCCGACCAGTTCTTCGATCACGGCGCGTTCGGCCGCGTCGGCATAGGGGTGGAGCGCCTCCAGCGCGGTACAGGCGTAGAGCACCTGGTCGGTCGAGGTTTCTTCGGAGAAGCGCCCGCCGTAGATCTTGGGGAAGAAGCCCCGGTCGAGGCGTTTGCCCATCTCGTAGACCCGCCGGAAGCCGGCCAGGCCCCGCCGGGCGTGCGCCAGCGCCGCCGGGTCGCCTTCGAGACGGTAGCGCAGGATTTCCGATTGCATGTAGCTGCCGGTGACCATGCCGAAGTTTTCGTGGCGGTAGAGGGCCGCCGGGGTGAGCCCCGGCAGCCGGTGTTCGTCGAGCGCCTGGGCGTCGCGGAAAAACGCGTCGTCGGGCGGCAGCAGGGTTTCCCGGTCGAGGTAGGAAAAGAGCAAGCCGGTCTCCGGATCGGCGAAATGCCTTTCGATCCGGTCGATGAGGTCGCGGGAAGAGGTCATTGCGCCGGCTCCGGGACGATGCGGTAGACGTGGACGTCGAAGGGCTCGTAATGGCGGGTGAAGCCGCGCCGGTCGGCGGAGGGATTCACCGCGTTGTTCGAGCCGGTGAACAGCAATTCGACCGACGCCACTTCGCGGTCGAAGGCGAATACGCCGTCGAGCGCCGCCGCGTCGAGGTTCACCGTCAACAGGATGTACGCGCCGGTTCCGGGTTCCCGCTTGAGCAGCGCCCGCACCGGATTGGGGCTGACCGCCGTCCCGGCGGCCGGGCGGAATTCCACTTGGAAATCCAGCTCGCCGGCGGCCGCGGTCGGCGACAGCAGGGCCGGAGTCAATTGCTCCAGCTCGGCGTTGATCGATTTGGCCATGTCCCAGCCGGCCAGCGCCTGGGCCTGCTGTGCCGGCGTCGCCTCCGGCAGCGGCGTGCCGGGGTAGCTTTGCAGGGGGTGCGGCGAGATGCCGGTGACCATGCCGCCGCGCGACATCGGGCCGTCGAGGATGAAGTAATGGATGCCGGTCGCGCCGTGGATCAGCGCGGCGTAGATCGAGGCGCGCAATTGCAGCGGCGACGGGAAGCGGAAGGGGAAGGGCTGGAAGCCTTCGAGCTGGACGCCGCCCTCGAACGCCCCGGCGATGAACCACGACGGCTTGCTTTCGTCGTTCAGCAGCGTGGTGAAGAGGTTGGATTCGGGGATGCCGCCCGAGGCCTTGGAGAGGCTCGGGGTGCAACTGGAGCTGATGGTCACCATGTAGTTGTCGTGGCAGGCGACGTCGCCGGCGGTGTTGAATTTGGCGTACCAGTCGGTGGCCGGCGGGACGATCCACGCCGCGTCGTTGACGAAGACGGCGAGATCGGGCGCGATGGCGTTCGATTCGCGTTTGTAGTCGAGGAATTGGGCGTAGAGGTCGTCGATGACGCCGGGCTTTTCCAGGTGGCCGATCGGCTCGTCGAACCAGATGGAGGCGAAGAGCCGCGGATGGTCCTTGATCTCCCGGAGCTGTTCCGGGGCGATCGCGTGCATGAAAATCATCTGCAAGCCGTAGCGGTCGGCGATCTCCAGGGTTTCCGGGTTCGCGTAAACCCGCCACGCGCCCCACACAGTGTTGAAGCCCGCCCCGGCGATCTCGTCCCAGCCCGCCGGAGAAGACTCCGGCAGGTGGACGCCCCACAGCCCGATCGGGAAAAAGGAGCGTTCCGGATCGTATTCCATCATCCTGCGGCCGTGACGGTCGGTGTGCGGCACGCCGTCGCGGTAGACGGTCTGAACCGCGCGCGACGGGTCGGTCGCCTGGCGCAGCACTTCTTCGGGCGTGGCGGCGGAACCGGCCAGACAGCAGGCGCAGCAGACGACGGCGAACCAGTGTTTCGGGTACATCTTCACATCTCCACCGCGTAGCTGTAAACGCCGGAGCTCCAGCGGGTGCGCCGGGTATAGCTGTAGCCGTCGTTCGGCAGTTCGTCCATCTTTTTGCTTTCGGCGTGGCCGTCGAGGTAGGCCGTGTTGACGACCCGGTCGCCGGAATGCAGGATATCCCAGTCGTAGGTCAGTGCGCAGGCCGGATTGTCGGTCATTTTGAGACGTTCGCCCTTGCCGGTGGTGTAGGCGCCGGTGTTCTTCAGGCCGCCGGCATAGCGGTAGGTGTGGGCGCGGGAGGTCGCGGTGGCCGGGTCTTCGGAGAACTCCGTGACCGGACAGATCAACTCCTTCGGCGTCGGATCGGTGGTTCCGGCGTGGGTGAGGTAGCTGCCCTCCAGCAGTTTGCCGAGGCCGCGATAGAACGACTGGTGATACCAGTAGGCCACCGACCAGCTCAAGGCCGTGGTCCCGAAGGGGTCCATGCCGCTGGCGGATTCGTTGGCCTGGAGGATCGACGGCAGGCAGTCCTGGTTGTCGCCGGCGTAGATGGCGAGCCCCAGGCCGATCTGCTTGAGATTGCCGACGCAGCGGATCGATTGGGCCGCCGCCCGCGCTTTGGACAGGGCCGGCAGCAGCATGCTGGCCAAAATCGCAATGATAGCGATCACGACCAACAGTTCTATCAGTGTGAATTTCTTTCGCGGCATGGGTAGCTCCTTTCCTGGATGGTTTGACAATTGATCACCAGACGATGTCCGGCGGCAGAAATTCTTCGGTGGCGGCGGTTTCGTCGCCGTCGAGCAGGCGCAGCAGCTTCAATACCCCGGCGTCGCCGATGCGGCGGATCGGGCGCGCCATGCACGGGTAGGGCATGCGGGCGCCGGCGATCAGGGCGGCGGGGAAGTCGTAGCAGATCCACTCGACGCGCATTCCCCGGAGCCGGTGTTCCGGGAAGTGCCGCTCCAGCGCCGGCGCCAGGAACGGCGAACAGATGATCGCGGCGTCGCCGTCGAGCAGCGGCAGCAGGCGGTCGAGCGCCCGGCGGTGGAGCTCGGGATCGGTGTTCCAGCTGAGGCCCGGGACGCTGTCCAGCGGCGGGATCAATTCCGGCTTGAGGTTGTTGCGCTCCATCGCCCGGCGGTAACCGGTGGTGCGCAGATGGCCGAGGCGTGCTTGGAGAAAATCGAAATAAATCACCCGCCGGAAGCCCCGGTCGATCATATGCTGGGCCTGGGCGTCGCCGCCGGCGATGTCGTCGTTGTAGACGCCGGGGACGCCCGAGCCGGCGAGCTGGCGGTCGAGCAGCACCACCGGGAGGCCTTCGGCGCGGAGCCCCTTGAACCATTCGTAGTTGCCCGCGTCCTCCGGCTGCGAACCCCAGACGCCGCCGGCGAAGGCCGGCATCACCAGGAGCCCGGAAGCGCCGCGGTTGAGCATCGCCTTGATCCGCTGGCGTTCGCGCAACAGGTCGTCGGCGGAGTTGGCGACGACCAAACTGTAATCGCGCTCCTCGAGTTCATCGCTGATGCCGAGCGACAATTGATGCGGCACCAGCGACAGATTGTCGGTCAGGCAGGGACCGGCGAAGACGCCGCCGATCAGGCGGGTTTTCGGCCGCGCGGTGAAGCGCCGGTGGCTTGCGACCCGGTAGCCGCGGCCGGGGACCGGCTGGATCAGGTGCTTTTCGGTCAACAGATTGAGCCCGTTGCGCACCGTGACCCGGCTCAGGTTGAAGCGTTCGCACAAAGCGCGCTCGCCGGGCAGGAAGCTCTCCGGCGCGAAGGCGCCTTCGCGGATGCCGCCTTCGAGATATTCGGCCAGTTCACGGTACTTGCTCACGTCGTTTCCTTTTGACACCGGTAATGAATTTTAATACCGGTATTATTATAGCAAAAAATATTTAAAAAGTCAAGAGGGGAGGCGGAAAAAGAGCGATTTTTTTCAGGAATCGGCCAGTTGCCGGAGACGGCGGAGTTCGCGGCGCATGATCCAGCAGGAGAAACAGAAGGCCAGCGAGTCGCCGATCGGCCCCGAAAAGAGCACCCCGGCATAGCCGAAGAAGGCCGGCAGCGCGAAGGTCAGCGGCAATTGGAAGCACAACTGGCGCAGCAGCGCGATGGCCAGCGCCATCGGCGCTTTGCCGGCGCCCTGGAAGTACTGACTGATCAGGATGCTGCCGCAGCCGAGCGGCATCAGCATCAGGAACCGGCGCATCGAATAGGTGCCGATTTCGATCAGTTCGCCGCCCTGGTCGGCCTTGGCGAACCACGAGACGATGGTTTCCGGGAAGAGCTGGACCAGCAGATAGGGGATTACGGCGACCACCGCCGCCGCCTTGACCGAGGTGAAAAAGATTTGGATCACCCGGTGGTAATTCCCCGCGCCGGTGTTGTAGCCGATCAGCGGCTGCATCCCCATGCTGATGCCGAACAGCGGCGTCAGCAGCAATTGCCCGATCGTCGGAATGATCCCGAAGTCCGACATCGCCACCACCCCGCCGTGGGAACGGATCATGTGGTTCTGTACCGTCCAGATGATCGAGCCCGAGATGTTGATCACGCAAGGCGAACAGCCGTTGTAGGCGGTCAGTCCCAGCAGTTTGAGGTTGGGAATGCGCAGATCGCGCCAGCCGCAGCGGACCGCGCTCCGCCCGCTCAAAAAGAAGGTCATCACCCACGCCGCCGAAGCCGTCTGCGCGATCACCGTCGCCCAGGCCGCGCCCGCCATGCCCCAGCCGAAGCCGCCGACGAAAAGCCAGTCCAGCCCGATGTTGACCGCCGCTCCCAGCACCTGGGTCAGCATCGCCAGCCCGGAATAGCCT
>JAVBSD010000236.1:0-3452 GCA_031547325.1 Victivallaceae bacterium
CGGCTATGCCGGCGCTGACGGAGATTACTTCCTGGTGGACGAGTCGGCTGCCGGCAACGGGCGCATGTGGCTGCAGCGGGGTGGCCCGATCCGCATTCAGTGGGACGGCGGCAACGGCAGATGGGCGGCCTTCAACGCGGAGACCGCCGCGGTGGCGGCCTCGCAGACCGTGGCCGGGACCGAGCCCTGGCTGGGAGTTTGGAGCGGCGGCATTGCGGTGGCAAAGGCGAAAAAGTATTATGTTTTTGACGGCACCAACTATAGTGTTGCCCCGGTGGCCGACGGTGGCGCGGTGGCGGCCAATACCTACTACGAGGCCAACCCGGCCGAAGCCCGGGTGAACTATGGTTACAACAGCTGGAAACAGAGCGGAATGCGCCAGTGGATGAACAGTGCGGCTTCCGCCGGCGCGTGGTGGGAACCGCAGCATATCTGGGATAATCCACCGACTTACGCCAATACCCTGCCGGGATTTGTGCGCGGATTTGCCGATGCGGAATTTACGGCCGCGGTCGGAGCGGTCAAGTTAACCACCGCCAATTCCATGAACGACGGACGCGGGAGTTATGTGGTCAGCGACAAATTTTTCATCGCCAGCCCAATGGAAGTTTTCGGCGCTGCCAACAACGGCGTGAATGAGGGCAGTCTCATGGAACTGTATGAAGGAGCGTCGCAGACGGATCGCGTGAAGCTCAACAGCAGCGGCTCGGCGCCAAATTGGCTGCTCCGTTCGCCGAAATCCGGTTATGTGAATTATCTTCACAGCGTTGCCGCATCCGGTGCATTGAGCATGACTTCTGCCCACGGCGTCTGCGGGGTGGTTCCGGTTTGCGTCATCTGTTAACAGGACATAAAGGATATTGGGATAATGGAACACATTAAGAAAGAAGAGTTTGCCAAGATGGAAGCGGCGCGTGTCGCCGCCAGGGCCGAATTTGACGCGGCTTGCGAAGGGTTTCGCGCGGTATGCGCGCGGATTGCCGCGTTCATCGGCGGGACGGAGTTCAGGGGCGGCTTCGACGAATACGCGGCCTTTGTCGACTCGGAGGCGTACCGGGCGGACCCGACGGCCGGCAATACGCTCGCGATCGCCTGGATCGGCGCCAATGAGCTCGGCAAATACACGGGCGACAAGATCGGCCTGGGCCAGCCCGACTGGTGGTATGAGTGCTGGTCGGTATATTGCTGAACAGTCTTTCGAACTCATTCATTCGCAACATCCCCGCCGGGAAGTATCTTATCGGCGGGGATGTTGCTGTTTTTACAGCAGCGAGCCGCGGGGCAGGAAGCGGCCGTGGAGGATCGTCGGCTCCGGCGGTTCGCCGCCGGGATGGTCGATCATCTCGAAGAGCCGTTCCACCGCCTTCACCGCCAGTTGCCGGTAGTCGAAGCTGACCGTGGCCAGCGGCGGCTCGGAATCGCGCGAATAATGCACGTCGCCGTGACCGATGATCGACAGTTCGCCGGGGACCGCGATGCCGAGCTGGCGCGCCGCCTTCAACACGCCCTGGGCCTGGGCGTCGGTCCGGGCGATGATCGCGTCCGGCCGCGGCGGCAGCAGCAGCAGCGCCAGCGCGGCGTCGCGCGCGGACTCGGTGGATTCCTCGGAATAGACCAGTTGCGATTCCGGGTTGAAGGCGAAGCCGTATTCTTTGACGTATTCGAGCCAGCGGTCGAGCTGGGCATCGCCTTCGGTGCGCGCCAGGAGCGCCACCCGGTTGCGGCCGATTTCGCGCAGGCATTGAAAGAGTTCGCGGTAGGCGCGGTCGCAGTCGACGATGGCGGTCGCGACATTGGGAATGGGGTCGTGGCGGCGGTTGTCGATGTAGACGCAGGGACAATGGGGCGGCGCCAGTTCGGCGAAGTCGCCGCGTTCCAGCGTCGTTCCGATGATGATCGTGCCGTCGACGGCGCGGGCGCGCACCCGGTTGCGCAATGAGGCGAACTGGTCGGAGCTCTTCTCGTGATACAAGTCGAGCAGCAGATCGTAGTCGCGCTTGCGCAGCTCACGGCAGAAGCCGCGGGTCATCTCGATCTGGTAGGGGTCGCCGAGGGTGTCGCATTCTTCCGAGGAAAAGGCGATCAGATTGGTTTTGCTGTTCACCAGCCGCCGGGCGTTGACGTTGGGGGTATAGTTCCACTCGACCATCTTTTCCAGCACCATCTGACGGGTGGCGGCCTTGACCGGCCGCTTGCCGTTCAGCGCGTGGGAGATGGTCGCGGTCGACACCCCGAGCCGCCGGGAAAATTCCTTGATATCCATAAAAAAACACCTGTATAAACCGGTTTGCAAACTGTTTTTCTAATTATCGCTACTTGAAGTATAGTGCATAATCGCTTAAAAGTCAACACGGCAAGAAAATAATTCGCGAAAAAACATCTTCGGCTATTGACAAAACGTTATGCATTTGCTATAATATTAACATGCAACGATGCGCCAGCGTTCCCGAAACCGATATTTCAGGAGAAAAAAAATGATCAGATCCAGCCAATCCGTCCATCGAGCCTCTGTGAAATTCACCCTTATCGAACTGTTGGTTGTGATCGCGATCATTGCCATCTTGGCCAGCATGCTATTGCCGGCGCTCTCCAAAGCCCGCGCCGCGGCGCAACGCGCCAAATGCCTGAGCAACAACAAGCAGATCGCCCAGGCGGTGGTGATGTACAGCATGGACAACGAGAGCTATACGCCTTCGTTAAATAATGCGGCCAATCACAGCGAGAATCCGAACGGCATATTCCAGAATGGCGGTTACGGCGCTTTCGGACATGGGCGGCTGGTGCGCGACGGTTATTTGAACATCGGCGTACTCTCCTGTCCGATGGACGCCGCTGCCGCCCATTCCGCCGGCAGCATGCAGACCAGCTTTGACGCCGGAAACTGGACGACCTGCAGTTACGTTTGCAGCTATCCGCGCCGGACCGACACCGGCAAGCAGAATTTCGCGGTTTCCGGCGACAGCTTCGAATATATGAATTATGATTCGGTCAGCCACAATCATTGCGGCCTGGCACGGAGCAATATGGATTACAACGTCAGCTTCATCGACGGCAGCGCCCGCAACATCAAGGATGTCAACAAGGTGCTCGTCAATAACGACTTCTCGGGCGCCAAGGGGTGCATTCTGGGATTCTACTATGCCTTCAGCACCTCCGACGACGCATTCCACTTCAACTCTTCCACCGACACCGGCGCCGCCATCCCCCCGAGCGAACGCCCGGTCGATCTTTGAGAACATCGATGCGCAGACTGTTTTTTCTGTTGTTGACGGTTCTGGCGGCCGCCGCGGGTTTTCGCGGGGCGTCCGGGGACCTTTTGGCGGTGCCGCAACTGGCCGTCGAACCGGCGATCGACGGGGTGATCGACTCCGCGGAATGGGCGCAGGCCTGCCGCGTCGAAGGCTTTCTGGCATTGGGCTCCGGCATCGCGACCCCGTATGCCACCGAATTGT
>JAVBSD010000076.1:0-3389 GCA_031547325.1 Victivallaceae bacterium
AGCCGGGCGGCTTCAGCCAGGCTGCCGGAATAATAGGTTTGGGTCACCCGCGCCTGGGCGTCCCGGTCATAGACCGTGGCGCAGCCGGCGGCCAGCAGCAACAATGCCGCCGCCGCCCCGCCCCATCCGATTGACCGTCCCGGCGCCATTCCTCCGGTGAACTCAGTTGACCGCCGCCGGATAGGCGGCGGGCGCCGGCGCCGGCACTTCGGCCGGCTTCAGGCGGCACACCGCGCCATCGGTGATCGCGCCGAGCCCCAGAAGGATGCGCCCGGTGCTCATGTTCGGCACCGACGACACCACCTGGATTTCGCCGACCAGGGCTTCGGCGACGCCGAGCACCTGTTTGGTGCGCGGATGCACCACCGGCTTGCCGGGGTTGTAAATCTGGTACACCTGGCCGGCTTCGACGCCGGCGCCGGCGC
Source organism: Victivallaceae bacterium (assembly GCA_031547325.1). Taxonomy (GTDB): domain Bacteria; phylum Verrucomicrobiota; class Lentisphaeria; order Victivallales; family Victivallaceae; genus JAVBQJ01. Next base: position 426 of record JAVBSD010000076.1, read on the forward strand.
CCCGGGTCAGGTAGACCGTGTCGCCGTCGACCAGCGCCACCAGCAACGGATCGAGACGCTCCAGCAACAGCGCGCCGAGCGCGTCGATCGAGCGCTCGACCATGGCATTCCGGAAATCCGCCTCCACCCAGTCGCGGCGCACCGACGAGGGAATATCCTGGGGCCGCATCCGCACCGTCACGCTCTCGGTGGCGATCAATTTACCGGTCTTGACCTCGAAAATCCGCACCTGGGCTTCGAGAGTCATGAATTCGCGGGCGCTGGTGCCGGCGATCGCCGCCGCGCCGGATTCCTTGACGGTGTGCTCCCAGCGGGTGACGGCGATCTCGACCAGATAATCGGCCACGGAAAGCTGGCCGATCTTGGCGTATTGCCCGAAATCGGCCAGCGAATGGCTGACCATCGCCGATTCCGACTCGATGGCTTCGAGGCTGTCGCGGTTGAGAACTTCAAAGACCCCGGATTTGAGCAGATATTCAGCGAGCCGGTCGCCGTAGAGCTTGCCCAGGGATTTTTCCGGCGCGCTCACCGGCAGAAACGCCAGCTTCTTGACCCCGTAGTCTTCGGGCAGATACAACAGCCCGATCTTGTCCAGCGCGTTGTCCAGACGCATCAGCAGCTGTTCCAAGCCGGTCCCCTCGAAGCTGATCCGGCGGTCCGGGTCGATCACGCCGGTGGTGCAGTCGACCACCATGATGCTCATGACCAATTGCTGGTTGATCCGGGAAACGGTGTAAACCAACAGATAACGGACGCCGCAGACGCTGCCGGCCTGAGCCAGGGTTTCGGTGGCCATGCCGGAATTGAGCTGCAATTCACGCTCCCGCATCAGCGGAGCGAGCGCGCCGCGGGTGACCACTTCATAGCCGCCGGCGAGTTTGCTTTCGAGAATGCCGGTGATTCCGGCGATGGTTTCCACGCTCAGGACACCGGAGGCTTCCGGCTCCGCGACCGCGATCCGGTCCAGCGCCGTCAGATTCAAGCCGCAGAACAACGCCGCGGCCAGCAGCCCGAAAATCCGATTCATTGTTCACCCCCGTCAAAGCGGGGCGCGAGAGTTTCGCCGCCCGCGATTTCCATTTCATAACGTTTCCACACCCGGTCGCCGAGCCTGAGCTCGATGATCCGCACGCCGGGCGCCACCGCCAGCGTCGCCGGAGCGTTGCCCCGGAACTTGCCGTCGATGTAAATCTCGATCTCCGCCTGCTCGGCGCCGCGCGGAACGACGTTGAGCTGACGCAGCTCCGCGGCCGCGGCCGCAACCGCCGGCGCCGCAACCGCCGGCCGGAACTGCGAATACATCCCGTCGGCGGCGGCCTGGGCGGCGCTCTTCAGCAATTCCTGAAAGATGCCGTCGTCCTTGACCTCGGAATAGGCGTTCGGCCGTTCGGTGTACGTGCCGGTGACCACGTCGCTGAAAATCACCTCCCGGGTGGCGAGATCGGCCACCTTGACGATCAGGTCCAGCGAGTATTCGACGGTCTTGGTTTCGATCCGGTAGCCCCGGAAGGTCTGTTCGCGGGTCCGGAAGTCCCCCACCGTCCCGTACAGGACGTAGTCGGCGCCGGAAACGCGCCCGAATTCGCCGAGCGCGGCTTCTTCCTCGGTCAAACCGCGGCCGAGCTCGACTTCCAGCAGCGCCCGCTCGAGGTTGCGCCGGGCGACCGGCGCGAACACGTCGGGATGACGCCCCAGGGCCGCGGTCATATATTCGGCGCCGATGACGATCGCGCGCTGCCGGGAATCGAGAATCTGCTTCGCCAGCGCGTCGATGCGTTCGCGTTCGCGGTCGTTGGCGGCGTCGAGCCGCGCCCGGTCCCAGCCGCGGCGGGCGATCTCCTCGCCGACCTCCATCATTTTAACCAACCCGAGCATCCGGTCGTCGATGCTGGCGCGGTCGCCGGCGGTGATCATGTCGATGGTCGGCACGGCTTCGGTCTGCTCGACGAAACGGTAAAACTTCTGCCCCTCGATGTCGATGGCGGTGAAGTCGAGCACCGCGATGCGGAACGGCGGCTCCGCCTCCTTCACGTCATCCGCCGCGCCCGACGGCCACGCCGCCGACGCCAGCAGCGCCGCGACGGCGCAGCAACGCAACAATCTGATGGATTTCATCCTGGCTTCCCTGCCTCCAATGGTTTTATCTGATGATGACGAACTGAGTCCGTTCTTCAAAAAGGCTGAATTCGTCGACGCTGATCTTGTATTTCATCCGCTCTTTGTAGAGCCGACCGTACATGGCGCGGCCGTTGTCGAGCGCAACCTTGACCTTGGCGCTGCCGTCGGGAAAGCGTTCGACGATTTCGACGTAGCCGAAACGCCGGTCGAAACGGGTGTCGCGCAGCGCCCGTTTGGCGATGGTCGCCAGTTCGTCGCCGGAAGGCAGCTCATCACCGGAAGGCTGCTCATCACCGGAAGGCTGTTCGTCGCCGGCCGCGGCCTCCGCCGGAAGCCCGGCTCCGTCGCCCGGCGCAGCCTCAAAAGAGCTTCCCCCCGCCGCGCCCGGCCAGAGGTAAACCGCCAGCGCGCCGACCGCGGCGCCGGCGATCGCCGCCAGAGAAACTGCCAGAGTTTTATTCATTCTTATCGGCCTCCACGCTCGGTGCTACAATACCACTTCCCGGCGGCAAAAGCAAATCCGGCGATAAAGAAAATTGCCTTCAAGCCTCGCCGCCGCCCGAGCCGAGCCGATATGCCGTCGGGGCAAAAGCGGTTACGCCGCCGCCGGTTTGCCGAAACGAAAGGTTCCCTTCCGGAAGCGGCATGATGCCGGAGGTCCAGGAGAGTCCTTCCAGAAGAGGCTGCACCTCGATTTGACGGTTGCGAAATCCGATCCCGACGACGTCGCGGAAAATCGCATGCAAAATGTGCGAAGCGAACCCGTGACAGCATGAAGTGGCCGCGCCCGCGCCGGCCCCCTCCCACAAGGTTCCGGTCGTTTGCGCCATGGCCAGAAAGTAGCCT